>JAYVDN010000550.1:0-6494 GCA_043749385.1 Polaromonas sp. | reverse complement strand
TGGAAACCCTTGCGCTGCTGCCGACCATGCCTGGCTACCCCCACGGGGCCTTGCTGGCGCTAGGCTCGGGGTCCAAGCCCACCCGCGAGCGCGGTGTGTTGCTGGCGTTGGACGCGCAGGGCCGCGTCGGCAAAGGGCCAGGCCCGGTTCGCAAGCTGATTGACATGTCGCTCCTGTACGCGGGCCTGCGCGAAAAGTTTGTGCACCTGAACATTGAGGGCTGCTTTGTTGCTGGTGGGGTGCTGCACTTCTTGCAGCGCGGCAACCAGGGGGACCAGCGCAGCGCCTGCCTGCGCCTGGACTGGCACCACACCCAGGCCTGGCTATTGGGCCCAGACAAGGACCCAACCAACGAAGTTCCTCAAGCTGTCCAGGTAGACGTCATCGATCTGGGCCCCGCTGACCCTGCACATGGCGTAGCGCTCAGCATTACGGATGCATGCAGCCTGCCAGGCGGTGCCTGGGCCTTCAGCGCCGTCGCAGAAAAAACCAAAGACGGCTACTACGACGGCCCTTGTCTGGCCAGCGCGGTAGGCATTGTCAATCACCACAGCAAAGTAGTGCAATTGCTCCACTTGCAAGGCGCGCCCAAGGTGGAGGGCATCTGCGCCCAAGTGGTGGGCACCCAGCTTATTTTGACGATGGTGATCGATGCAGACGACCCCCATGTGGCATCGCAGGTACTACAGGCGCAATTAGCGATGGGCTGAGCCCCTGCGCCACAAAAAAAGCCCTGAATCCGTGTGAATTCAGGGCCTGTATTTTGGCGGAGAGGGCGGGATTCGAACCCGCGGAAAGTTTTACCCTTCGTACGCTTTCCAGGCGTATGACTTAAACCGCTCATCCACCTCTCCTAGCGGCTTGTATTGTAGCTTACACAGGGGCTGTTTTAGCGCTGCTGGTCTTCTTGCGCGTCGTCAAATGCTGCTTCATCAGCACTTGGCGCTGGCGCAGCACCGGGCACATACACCCGCAGGCCGTCCTTAGCCTCTACTTCTACATAGGCGCTGGCGTGGCCTGCTTTGGCTACGGCATCCAGAGCGGCTATCAATTCAGCCAGGTGCACTGTGGCTGCAGAGTCTTTGTCGGCGCCTACTTTGCAATCGAAATCCCAAAAATCTACGCCCTCGGGCAGCGACACTTTGCGGCAGCGTTTGACGTATTTACGGATATCGTGTTTGGTGGATTCCAGCACGCGCTCGGGGTGCTTGCCTTCAATGTGCAGGGGATAAGTTTTTTTCATGGCCTGAGTTTAACGCTGTGCACCCGCTGTGCCTGCAATGTAAGCGTGTTTTCGCAAATCTTCCAGGCTAATAAACTCCAAGGCTTTGGCATGCGTGCACTCCAGCACCACGGGAGGGGCCAAACCGGCAGCTAGTGCCTCTTGCCAACGCTTGGCGCACAGACACCAGCGGTCGCCAGGTTTAAGGCCTGCAAAGCGGTATTCTGGGCGCGGGGTCATCAGGTCGTTGCCGCGCTGCAAGGAAAATACCAAAAACTCTTGTGTCACGCGCGTGCACACCAGGTGTGAGCCACCATCGGTCTCGTCGTTGTTGCAGCATCCGTCACGAAAGTAACCCGTCAGCGGGTCGTAAGAGCAGGGTACCAGTGGGGTACCTAAGACATTGAGGGTCATATAAAGTTTTCGATTGCAAACGCGCTAAGACCAGCTTAGCACTAGGAGTGTTGAACGTTAGTTTTTGGTTTGCTGAGCCTGCACCATCTTCATGGCCGAGCTGATCAGCGTGCTTACTTGGGTCATGTCGCTGGGCACTATCAAAGTGGTGGCCGCCTCGGAGGCTACTTTGCTGTAGGCCTCTACCGCTTTTTCAGCCACTTTAAGTTGCACGGCCAGCTCGCCACCGGGCTGGCGAATGGCCGCGGCGATGCGCTCGATAGCGCCAGCGGTGGCGTCCGCCACGGCGGTAATCGATGCCGCTTGGCCCTGCGCGTTGTTGATCACGGCTTGCTTCTCGCCCTCGGAGCGGGCAATAAAAGCCTCGCGCTCGCCGGTGGCGATGTTGATCTGCTCTTGGCGGCGGCCTTCAGACGCGGCGATCAAGGCGCGCTTGCCGCGCTCAGCGGTAATCTGCGCCTGCATGGCGTGCAAAATCTCTTTGGGTGGGGTGAGGTCTTTGATCTCGTAGCGCAGCACCTTCACGCCCCAGTTCAGTGCGGCCTCGTCGATGGCGGCCACCACCTGCGCGTTGATGATGTCGCGCTCTTCAAAGGTTTTGTCCAGCTCCAGCTTGCCTATCACGCTGCGCAGCGAGGTTTGTGCCAACTGGCTGATGGCCAAAATGTAGTTGCTGGAGCCGTAGCTGGCGCGCTGCGCGTCGGTCACCTGAAAATACAAAATCCCATCAACTTGCAACTGGGTGTTGTCACGGGTAATACACACCTGGCTGGCAATGTCCAAGGGGATTTCTTTGAGGTTATGTTTGTAGGCCACTTTGTCAACAAACGGGATGACAAAGTTCAAGCCTGGAGTCAAGACGCTGTGGAACTTGCCTAGCCGCTCCATCACCCATGCGTTAGTCTGCGGCACGACCTTGACGGTTTTAGCGATAAATACGACTACTAGAACCAATAAAACAATCGCGATTTCCATACATGTCTCCCTGTATTAAGTTTCCAATTAAATCTACAAAACAACCGACAGCAACTCCATAGAACGCCTAGCTGCACCAGAAAATTAAGTCTTTTACCGGCGCATCAAGCCGTCTCCACCACCAAGCGGCTGCCTACTACCTCTTTCACCCGAAAACTCCCCGCTGTGTGCGCCACGCCAGGCGCGGCCAGCACCGCCCATTGCGCGCCACGGTATTTGACAGAGGCGCTGCCGTCGGCATTCCATGCATCCACCTGCACCACAGCGCCCACGTCTTGGTTCACATCGCGGTTGGCCTGTGCCTTGGCTGCGCCGGGTTGTTTGATCTTGTAGAAGTGCCAAGCCAGGGTAGCGCCGCCACCTACCAGCGCAGCTACCACGCATTGGCCGCTCACACTGGCACCCGTGTACGCGGCCAGCGCGCCCGCCACCATGCCTAGCGAGATCATCAGCAGATAAAAGGTACCCGTCATCAGCTCGGCAGTGACAATCAAACCCGCCAAAACCCACCAAATCGTCGAATACGCCATAAAACCACCTCCTGTGTGTGATGCACCACATTTTGAGGCAAAACTTGTCCCTTGCAAGCCCCCAGCCACAGAATATCCGTACACTTCGCAATTCGTTAGGCGTTAGCGTCAACCTGTCTCCCGGCTTGCGTGCCGGTTCTTCAATTTCACCGCTATTGGAACTGGCATGAAATTTCGTTTCCCCATCGTCATCATCGACGAAGACTTTCGCTCTGAAAACACCTCTGGCCTGGGCATTCGCGCCCTGGCCGAAGCCATTGAAAAAGAAGGCTTCGAGGTACTGGGTGTCACCAGCTACGGCGACTTGTCCCAGTTTGCCCAGCAGCAAAGCCGCGCCAGTGCGTTTATTTTGTCGCTGGACGACGACGAGTTCACCCCCGGCGACGACATTGACCCCGCCGTGCTGAACCTGCGCACCTTCATCAACGAAGTGCGCCGCAAAAACGCCGATGTGCCGCTGTATGTGTATGGCGAAACCAAAACCTCACGCCACCTGCCCAACGACATTTTGCGCGAGCTGCACGGCTTTATTCACATGTTTGAGGACACGCCAGAGTTTGTGGCGCGGCATATTTTGCGTGAGGCCAAGAGCTATCTGGAGGGCGTGCAACCCCCGTTCTTCAAGGCGCTGTTGGACTACGCCGAGGACGGCTCTTACTCTTGGCACTGTCCTGGCCACTCCGGTGGTGTGGCTTTCCTCAAGTCGCCGATTGGCCAAATGTTCCACCAGTTTTTTGGCGAGAACATGCTGCGCGCCGACGTGTGCAACGCGGTAGAAGAGCTGGGCCAGCTGCTAGACCACGACGGTGCGATTGGCGAATCTGAGAAAAACGCCGCGCGCATTTTTAACGCCGACCATTGCTTCTTCGTCACCAACGGCACCAGCACCAGCAACAAAATGGTCTGGCACCACACTGTCGCCCCCGGCGACGTCGTGGTGGTGGACCGCAACTGCCACAAGTCCATCCTGCACGCCATCATCATGACGGGTGCGATACCGGTGTTTCTCAAGCCTACGCGCAACCACTTTGGCATCATCGGCCCGATCCCGCAAAGCGAGTTTGAGCCCGAGACCATCAAAGCCAAAATCAGGGCCAACCCACTGCTCAAGCATATCGACGCTGATACCGCCAAGCCGCGCGTGATGACCATCACCCAAAGCACCTACGATGGTGTGCTGTACAACACCGAGACCATCAAATCCAAGCTCGATGGCTATGTCGATACGCTGCATTTTGACGAAGCCTGGCTGCCGCATGCCGCCTTCCACCCCTTCTACGGCTCCTACCACGCCATGGGCAAAAAGCGTGCGCGGCCGAAAGAAGCGCTAACCTTTGCTACCCAGTCCACCCACAAGCTGCTGGCCGGTATCAGCCAGGCCAGCCATGTGCTGGTGCAAGACGCGCAAAACCGTAAGCTGGACAGGCATTTGTTCAACGAAGCGTATTTGATGCATACCAGCACCAGCCCGCAATACGCCATTATTGCCAGCTGCGACGTGGCCGCTGCCATGATGGAGCCACCCGGCGGCACCGCCCTGGTGGAAGAGTCGATCATGGAGGCGATGGATTTTCGCCGTGCCATGCGCAAGGTGGACGCCGAGTATGGCGATGACTGGTGGTTCAAGGTCTGGGGCCCAGACAAGTTTGTCGACGACGGCATGACCGAGGCCAAAGACTGGATGTTGCACGGTGAGGCCAAACAGCACGGCAAAGGCACCAAGGCTAAACCCAATTGGCATGGCTTTGGCAATTTGGCTGAAGGCTTCAACATGCTGGACCCGATCAAGGCCACCATCGTCACGCCAGGCCTGGATTTGCAAGGCAAATTTGCCAAGACAGGTATCCCTGCCAGCATCGTCACCAAGTTTTTGGCCGAGCATGGGGTGATTGTGGAGAAGACCGGGCTGTACAGCTTCTTCATCATGTTCACCATCGGTATCACGAAGGGCCGCTGGAATACTTTGCTGACTGCCTTGCAGCAGTTCAAAGACGACTACGACCGCAACCAGCCCATGTGGCGCATCTTGCCCGAGTTCAGCAAGGCGCACCCTGCGTACGAGCGCATGGGCCTGCAAGACCTGTGTCAGCACATCCACGGCCTGTACGCCAAATACGATATTGCCCGGCTGACGACTGACGTGTACCAAAGCGACCTGCACCCCGCCATGACGCCGAGCGACGCGTATGCCTACATTGCCCACCGCAAAACCGAGCGGGTCGAGATCGACAAGCTGGAAGGCCGCATTACCGTGGGCCTGGTAACGCCTTACCCGCCCGGTATTCCACTGCTGGTCCCGGGTGAGGTGTTCAATAAAAAGATCGTGGACTACCTCAAGTTTGCACGCGCCTTCAACCGTGAATGCCCCGGTTTTGAAACCGACATCCACGGCTTGGTAGAGCAGGTGGATGCCAACGGCGCGAAGCGGTACTACGCGGATTGCGTCAAAGTATAGCTTGTAGCACTCCTGATTTAATAGCTGCTCCCGCGATATTCTATTGGGCTAGAGGCTTAAAGCACTTATAAAAAGCGGCTTGACCGCTTTTTTGATGGGGAAACCGTTGCGCAGGCTTATCGCAGGCTTATCTTTTACCCATTAGCCGAATGAATGCCTGCAAGCTGACCTAGTAACGCAGAAAAAGCCTCGGTTTCATCGCGTGACATGGCCTGGGTAGCCTCCTGGCTGATCGGCGCGATGGAGATCAGCGCGTAGTTCAAGAGCTGCTGTCCTGACTCTGTGAGCACGGCATAGCCTACCCGTGCGTCGCGCGGGTCGGGTTGGCGCAGTACCAAGTGCAGCTTTTCCAGCGGGATCAGGGTGCGCGTGACGCCAGAGGCTGTAAGGCCCAGGCGTTCGGCCAAGTCGATACGGCGCAGCTTGGTGCCGGGTGCGCGGTCCAGGTGGTACAAAATCATGAAGTCACCGAAACTCAAACCATGCAAACTCGACAAAGCATTGTCCAATCGGCGGGTAAGCACCGCGTAGGCACGCGTCAGGCGCATGCAAAACTCCAGGCTGGCGCCAGCGGCTGTATCGGCTGGGGCATCGGTGGGGTGGGTGGTGGGTAGATTAGACATGTTTTCTCGCTTTATTTGATATATGTTTGATTGGTCAAGTATATATCAATATCTAACGAGAATTATAAAAGTTAGACGAAACAATCGTAAGCGTGGACAGTGGACTGCGTTCGAACAGCGCGTAGGCGGTATGGGACGCAGCGCGTTTGTACGCCCAGCTGCTCGGCTGGGAAAACTACGCATTTTGCGTACAAAAGGCAAGAGCTGACACACAAGCGCCGTCACCCACCATGCTAAATGGGAGATCCATAGCACTACATATTCAGTAGCTGCTC
>JAYVDN010000549.1:0-3259 GCA_043749385.1 Polaromonas sp. | reverse complement strand
GCGGCGGCAATCATCTGGGTGGTGACGCTGTGCGGGCCGTCGTTGAAGTCGTATCACGATCAGGGGTTCGTGCGTGCGTTTGAGCACGTCGATGACGATGCAGCGCATGGCAGCGGCCTCGGCACCGCGAATCATCAGGCTGCGCAGGGTGGCGCGGGCGGTGACTTTGTCGTCGTCTCTGTCCTCTATCACCGTGCCCTGCGCGTCTTGCAAAAACTTGGGACGCTTGCTTTTCAGGTGCGCGGTGAGTACATGGATACGTTGGCCGTGTTTCATGCGCAGGCTGGCCAGCAGGGGCGGGCGCTCAAACTTGGCGTATTCGCCCAGCTCAGGCACCTGGATGCGCATGTTGTCCGGGAACTGGCTGATGGACTGGAGGTTGTCCACGTCCAGCCGGGTGATGATGCCCACGCGCGGGGTGTGTACGGCGCCGTTATTTTTATCGTCGTTCTCCGCACCGGGTACTACGACCGTGCTGTAGCGCAGGCCGCTGTGGTGCACGGCGGCTTTCAGCGCGGCATCGTCCCATACCTCTTGCACGGTGAGGATGTCTGCGTTCAGCGCCGCGATGCGCCCGCCCAGCCAGTCGATCTTGCGCTCAAAATCGCGCTGGGTATACACCTCTTGGTTGTCGTAGAACACACGGCCAGGGTTGGCCAGGTTCAGCACGTTGGCTGTGGCGGCAACCAGCGTAGTGACGTTGCTGGGTACATAGTTGTTTGACGGTGCAGAGGGCATGGCAACTCCTGAAGTGCAGCACTAGCTTAGCACCTATGCAAACAAGCAATCCAGTAAAGCGGTGGTAGAACGTGGTTTTGATGAAAAAATCGGAGAAAGGCGCGGGGACAAACTGAAGATCGCTACTTGCGCAGTCGCGTGTTTTCGTAGATTTTTTGCAGCGAAACTTCTTCTACCGCCGCCAGCGACCAAGCTTGCGCGTAAGAAACCTTAACCATACAAGCCCACTAAGGAGGGCGGTGATCAAGCCCTAGCCAATTCCCGCAATTCACCCGACAACGCCACCCGCGTACCCGCAGCGCCCAGCGTCACCATTCGGTGCAATGCAGCAGCCACGTCCGCCGCTTCAATGGTTTTGTAGTTGGCGGGGATTAGAAAGTTAACCGCACCCATCAGTGTAAGGCCGATTTGCTCACCGGGCCGCGCTGCCTGCGCCAGCGAGGCACGGTCGCCTGCCAACATGCTGGGCCGCGCAATGCTGACGCTGGCGTAGCCCAGCTGGCTCAGCGCAGCTTCCATCTCGCCTTTGGTGCGATTGTAAAAAACGCCTGATTTGGCATCCGCCCCCATAGCGCTCACCACGCCAATGCGTATGTCATTCGCTCCTGAATTAGTAGCTGCTCCCGCGATATTTGATTGGGCTAATGCCACTACAGCGTCATAATCTATGGCCTTGAAAGCGGCTTGGCTGCCTGCGACCTTGATGGTGGTGCCCAGAGCGATAAACACATCGTCCACTGTGGGCAGTGCGCTCAGTTGCGCCGAGTCTGCCATGTTGCTAACAATGTGCGCTACCAGCTTGGGGTGGGTCACAGAGGGAGCGCGGCGGCCTACGCAGTGCACGGCGCTGTAGCGGCTGTCGGCCAGCAACAGGGTGAGCAGCTCGCGGCCTACCAAGCCGGTGCTGCCGGCGAGCAGGGCGGTGCGTGGAGAGGTGTTGGTAGGCGTGCTGGATGTGCTCATAACTTGCAGTGTAGCGCGGGCAATAAAAAACGCCCCGAAGGGCGTTTTTTTAAACTTATTTACCAGAGCTTTTAGCAGGGCTGGCAAGGGCTTCGACAAGCTCAGCCCGAGCGGGAAAGTAGCTAATGGGCAAAAAAGTAGCTGACTGAGAGGTATCTATGTTGGCTTAGTAGCCGCCACCCGAGGTGCGTGCGGGGCCGCGTTGACCGCCGCCACCGCCACCGCCGCCGCCGCCAGAGCGACCGCGTCCGCCGCCACCGCCACCGCCATAACCACCACCACCCGCACGTTGGCCACCGCCACCGCTGCGTGCACCGCCGCCGCCACTACGGCCACGGCCACCCATGCCGTCGATGCTGGTACGCAATGGGTCGGGCTGTGCGCCACCACCCATACCACCGCCTTGTGCACGGTTACCACCGCCATTACGGCGGCCTTCGCTCAGCGCGCGGGACTGCAGGTGCAGGCCATCGCGTTGCAGGTGTTGGCGCTCACGCGGGTCGGCAAAGTCGCCGTCCTCACCGCCATTGCCACCACCTTGCGGGGCAGCTTGGGCATAGCGCTCTTGTGGAGCGCCTTGGTTAAAGCCATCTTGTTGGGGGTACGGTGCGCGCGGGCCACGGTTGGGCGCTGGGCCACGGGGCGCATGCGCGGGGCCGCGTGGGCCCTGGCCGTTGAAGTTGCCGCCACCGTTGTGGTTGCGCTCTACGCCGCCATTGCCTTGGCCATCGCCATTGCGGCCACGTCCGCCGCCTGCTGGGCCATGACCACCACCTGCGGGGCCACGGCCACCACCAGCGGGGCCTCGTCCGTCACCAGCGGGGCCGCGTCCGCCACCGGAGGGGCCTCGTCCATTGCCGCCGCCGCCTTCAGTAGAGCGCTTTTCACGCACACGGTCGGTCATCTCACGGCGCGCGTTTTTAGCGGCTGCTGCCATCACGTCGCGGCTAGGGGGCTTGCCTGCGCCGCCCCACAGGGTTTGGCGGCCCATGGCAATCGGCTCGGCGCGCTCGTCTGCGTCAGGCAGAAATTCGGCATAGTCTTTGCGCGGAATGTCTTGGCGGGTAAAGGCCTCAATCGCGGCTAAAAAGCCTTCTTCGTCCAGGCTCACCAGGTTCACTGCCTGGCCTTCTTTGCCCGCGCGGCCGGTGCGGCCAATGCGGTGCACATAGTCTTCGCTGACGTTCGGGATTTCGTAGTTCACCACATGGGGCAGGTCTTCAATATCAATACCGCGTGCTGCAATATCCGTAGCTACCAGGGCGCGGATGTCACCGCTTTTAAAGCCAGCCAGCGCTTGCGTACGGGCACCCTGGCTCTTGTTGCCGTGCAGCGCCATGGCGCTGATGCCGTTCTTTTCCAAGAACTCGGCCACATGGTTGGCACCAAACTTGGTGCGCGTAAACACCAGCACCTGGCTCCAGTTGTGCTCTTGAATAATGTGTGCCAGCAGGGCCTTCTTTTTAGCGCGGCCCACCAAATGCCAAGACTGGCTGATGCGCTGCACCGTGGTGTTGCTGGGCGTGACTTGAATGGACTTGGGATTGTTCAACAAGCC
>JAYVDN010000548.1:0-4383 GCA_043749385.1 Polaromonas sp. | reverse complement strand
GGACGCGAAGGAATTTGGTTTTGAAGACGCTAACATCCCAAAATCTATTTTTCTTACTTTGCGAACTTTGCAACTTTGCGCCTTCGCGATGGAAGTTCTTGTCTGCCGCCTCAAGCCAAACGAGCTGGGCAGGCATTCAGGCGTGCGTGGGCACGTCGAAAACCTGGCGCAGATAGGCCATGTATTTTTCGTCGTCGCACATGTTCTTGGACGGCGTGTCCGACAGCTTGGCCACCGGCTGGCCGTTGCATTTCACCAGCTTCATGACGATTTGCAGGGGCATATGGTCGGGCGCATCGCCCAGGTCGTTGGTGAGGTTGGTGCCAATGCCAAAGGCCAGCATGCAGCGGCCACGAAAGCGCTGGTACAGCTCGATGGTGCGCGGCACGGTCAAGCCGTCGCTGAAGATCAGAATCTTGGTTTTGGGATCGACCCGGTTGGCTGTGTAGTGGGCAAGCATGCGCTCGCCCCACTCAAACGGGTCGCCGCTGTCGTGGCGCGCGCCGTCAAACAGCTTGCAAAAATACATGTCAAAGTCGCGCAAAAAGGCACTCATGCCGTACACGTCCGACAGGGCAATACCCAGGTCGCCCCGGTACTCGCGCGCCCATGATTCAAATGCAAATATTTGGCTATCACGCAAACGGGGCCCAATGGCCTGGGCGGCCTGCAAATACTCGTGCGCCATGGTGCCCAAGGGCGTCAGGCCCAATTTCATGGCAAACAGTACATTGCTGGTACCGGCAAACTGCCCTACAGGCACCCTGGCTGGGTCGGTGCCCAGTTTGGCGCTGAGCACGCGCAGCACTTCTTCGTGCCAGGCTTTGGAGAAGCGCCTGCGGGTGCCGTAGTCGGCAATTTTCAGCTCGCTCAGGCCACCGGCATGCAGCAGGTCAATCTTGGCGTCCAAGCGCTTGCGGCCATCTTGCAGGCGCGGCATTTTTTGGGTATTGCGAAAGTACACCTCATTGACAATCGCCAGCACCGGGATCTCGAACAGGATGGTGTGCAACCAAGGGCCTTGCACCGAGATGTCCAGCTCGCCGTTGGGCTGGGGCGTGATGGTGATGTATTTGTCGTTCAGGCGAAACAGCCCTAGAAAATCTACAAAATCGCTCTTGATAAAACGCATGCCGCGCAGGTAGGTCAGCTCAGCATCTGAAAAATGCAGCTGGCACAGCGAGCGAATTTCTTCCCTGATTTCTGCGGCGTAGGGTGCCAGGTTGATGCCGGGGTTGCGGCATTTGAACTTGTACTCCACCTGCGCACCCGGAAACTGGTGCAACACCACTTGCATCATGGTGAACTTGTACAGGTCGGTGTCGAGCAGGCTGGTGATGATCATTGGGACAATTACAGCGGGGTTGGAGGGTGGCTGAGAGCTTGGCACATCGTACCAAACTTGCAGGCCGCCTTTTTATCGGCCCAGCCAACGCGCGCTGTAGCTGACCAAAAGCAGATGCGGCAGCGTGACAGCGGCTAGGCTGACTACCAGCCACTGCAAAACCTGGCTGGAGTTGGCTTCGGGTGGGTTCGCACCATGCAGCCATTGCATCGCGGGTAAAAACCACCACAGCACCGCCAGTAGCGCTGCTGTGGCCAGAGCGCTGGCAACAAAGGCCACGGTATAGCGCACCAAAATCAAGCGGCTATGCGCCAGCACCGCCCGCCGCACCCGCGTCACATGTGCCACACAGTGGTACACGCCAAAATACAGCGCGAAGGCCAGCAGAGGCGACAACAGAAGGTACGCGCATAAGAGTGCCCCTATCTCTACTGCCGCCCACGGTGCTTGCGTACGGCGATCGTTCGCCAAGCCTTGGTTATCGATATTGCCGCTGCCGCTGCCACTGCCGCTGCCAGAGAATTTTTGGCGGTTTAAAAACCACCTTACTGACCAAGCCACGGCACACACCAGCAGCAAGATAACCCAGGCCCAGGCCAGCGTCCGCCAGGCCAGCCAAACGGTGGTGAAACCCGAACCCAAGGTGCCTTGCAGCAGCTCAGCCATAGCGCCCGGCGCTACCAGCATGGGCCACATCACGCTCGCACCGCCCACGCACAGGCGGACCCCCAGCGCGTAGCTGTGCAATTCACCAAAATGCCAAACCGACATCAGCACCAGCAGCAGCAAAGCCACTGGCACTGACCATGACAGCGCCCAGCCCGCCAGCAGCACACACAGCAAATACGCCGCGCTCACCAACAGGGCTTTGCTGCGCGGCGCAAACTGCCCTAGCAGCAGCACGGCGTCCAGCGCGCCGTGGCCAAAGCCCAGGGTGAGCGAGAGCAGCACAAAGGCCCACAGCGCCAGCGGGGGCCATTGCGCCTCCAGGGCGCGCAGGGCAAGCAGCGCCAGCAGCGCGCATCCGCTGCCGGCAACGAGCATGGCTGGGCGACGCGTTACATCAGTCATGTTCTGCCTACGCCACCAGCTGCCGTAGCGCGGCGCCAGCAAAGGGCGCTACCGGCAAGGCCCGCATGACGGCAATGCGCTGGGCCAGGCTGGCACTGCCCGACAAAAATGCCACCACGCCATCCGCACCCACGCGCTCAAACAATTGCATAAAGTAGTCAGGGGCACGCAGCCAGTCTTTGCTGAGCGCGTTTAAAAATACCGCGTCCATCCAATGGTCGGTAGCGGGGCGGGTGAAGGCCTGCGGTTGCCAGCTTGCCCGTGCCTTGTGCACACCGCCGTTGTGTAAAGACTCTCGCAGAGAATCTGCCAAACCCTTGGCATGCGCCAAGGTGTCTAAAAATGCGTAACCCGTGGAGGGCCGCAAGGTACCGCCGCCTCGGCCCAGGGGCACGACCTGGCTTGCAGGTGCGGGCTTCACGGCGTCCAGCGGCAGCACGCCCTGTTCGCGGTACACCACGCTGTAGGGCTTGCCCGGCACATGCTGCGCTAAATACTGCTGCAACTCATGGCGGTAGTCAGGTTGCCAACTGGCAGGCGATATCCACGTGCTCTCGACCAAGGCGTGGCGGGCGCTGTAGGGCAGCACGTACCAAAAATGCAGGCCCTTGGCGTGCGGCTCAAAGGCCATGAGCTGCACGCTACCAGTATCAAAAGCATCATGCTCGGTGTGCACTTCCCAGCCTGCAAACTGCTGCACCAAACTGCTGGAGGCCACTTGCTGGGGTGGCCTTGCGTCAAACACCCAGCGCGCCTGCACCACGTCGCCCTGCTCCGTGGTGACGGCCATGCACGGGCTTTCGCTCAGTGCACTTATTGATGCCACACCGGTACCTAAACGCAGCGCCACATGCTTTGAAGACGCGATGGTTTGCACCGCCGCCGTATAAAACGCGTCCGCATCCAAGGTCGCGTACACAAGTTGCTTGGACGTATGCTGGCAGATGCGCCCACGCAAGCTCACCGCCCACTGCGCCCAGCGCGCACGCTCCAGGTGGCTGTAGCGATGCTGGGTGCCTGCGCTGGGCGCCCAGTAGCTCCAAGTGCGGTCGCGCAGGTAGGCGGGCCGCTTTTCCAGCACCCGCACCGACAGGGCGGCAAACTCTGGCGCGGCCAGCTCAGCGGCCAGCGCCAGGCCACTGAGCCCGCCCCCCACAATCACAATGTCCAGCTGCTTTTCCATAGGGGCTAAGCATAAGCGCTTTAAGATGAAAAATCAGGCCGGAAAACTAAGCCGCAAAGCTAAGCCGGAAAGCCAGGCGTGTCTGCCAGGTGCGACAGCTCGCTGCGCCACACATCGCGCGCAGGTAGCGCTGCGGCGGGGCTGCTCAGCAAGGTACGCGCTATCAGCCATGATTTTTCGGC
Organism: Polaromonas sp.; assembly: GCA_043749385.1. Classification (GTDB taxonomy): domain Bacteria; phylum Pseudomonadota; class Gammaproteobacteria; order Burkholderiales; family Burkholderiaceae_C; genus JAAFIP01. Next base: position 602 of record JAYVDN010000548.1, on the reverse strand, counting down.
CGCGCCCAGCGATGTGCGGCCTTGCCAGTATTTGTCTGGGCCGCCCTGCACTATCTTGTGGCCGATGGCTTGGTACAGCGCAGTCGCGATGCGGATGGCACTGCGATTTTGCGCAGGAATAGCTTGTATGCCTGAGTGCGCGTAGGCATAAAAATCATCTGCCAGCGCCAGCAGCTTGCGCAGCGCGTCAAACGCTTGGGCACGCTCGCCGGCATCTGCCGGTGCGGCCAGCACCTGGCTGGCTACGCCCCACTGTGCCGGTATGTAGCAGCGCCCACGTTGCGCGTCTTCCACCACATCGCGGGCAATGTTGGTGAGTTGCATGGCTACGCCCAAGGCGATGGCATAGGCGTCGGCTGCGCCGGGCGCGCCCAAGAGCGGCCGCATCATCTGCCCCACCGTGCCCGCCACACCATAGGCAAAGCGCAGCAACTCTGGCTGGCTGTCAATCGCGCGAGGCCCTGCGTCGGTTTGCAGGCTGTCCATAAAACACTCCAGTACGGCAGAAGGTACGGCATAGTTGCGCAGCATCTGGCCCGCGGCGCAGGCCAATGGGGTTGAGGCTGGTGCGTGGACAAGATCTGACAAGCCAAGCGCCAGGG
>JAYVDN010000547.1:0-1867 GCA_043749385.1 Polaromonas sp. | reverse complement strand
GGCGGTGGTCGCGTCTACCAACGCCAACTGCACGTGCATGGCGGGCCAGCCCTGCGCTGCGGCCTGCGCGTCGATCTGAGCGCGGATGGCCGGGTTGGCCGGCGGCATAGCGTCTATGCCTTGCAGCAGGGCTTTGAAGTACAGCATGGTGCCGCCTACCAAGAGGGGCAGCTTGCCGCGCGCGCTAATCTCGCCAATCAGGCGTGTTGCATCCGCTACAAATTGCGCCGCGCTGTAGCTTTGCAGTGGGTCGAGGATGTCAATCAGATGGTGCGGCACCTGCGCCTGCTCGGCCGGCGTGGGTTTGGCGGTGCCAATGTCCATGCCCCGGTACAGCAGGGCGGAATCGACACTGATGATTTCTACGGGCACATGCTGCGCTATCAGCAGCGACGCCGCGCTTTTGCCGCTGGCAGTGGGGCCTGCCAGGCAAATGTAGGCGGGGCGCGGCACTACAGAGGACGAGGAATTAATGCTTGGGTTGTTCACCATAGCGCTGCACCAAAACCCAAGCCACCAGTGCCAGCAGCACCGACCAAAACGCTACGCCATAGGCCAGCGGGCGGGTACTGCCGTCCATGTGCGTGCCTAGCCACGTACCCATGGCAAAAGCCCCTAGCATCATCATAAAACCCGACAGGGCAGATGCCGCGCCCGCCGCTTGCTGAAACGGCCCGGCCGAGCCGGACTGCCCGCAGGACTGGTGCACGCCGTGCCCCAGTATGCACGGCATCATGGGCAGGGCCACGGCCCAGAAGGTCTGCACACCGCAGGCGGCCAGCGCGGCCAAAGTAATGCCCCCAGACAGCGTCAACCACGCACCCAGCCACACCGTGCGCTGCACGCCATAGCGCACCAGCACGCGGCGGCACATAAAGGTGCCTGCAATGTAGGTAAGAGACATGCCGGCCAGTATCAAACCATACTGCGTTTTAGACATGCCCAGCACCTTGATGAAGACAAACGCCGAGCTGGCCAAAAACGTGAACAGCACGCCGTAGGCCGCCGTCGTCAGCAGCGCGTAGGCCCAAAACGTAGAGTTGCGCAAAATCTCACCCCAAGTGCGCAGCAGCACAGTGGGCTGCAGCGCCCGTGGGTTGCGCACTTTGAGCGTCTCTTGAAACCGCAGCGCTGCAAGGCATAGCACCAGCAGCCCAAACACCGTCAGCGCGCCCAGCGCGGCGCGCCAGCCCCACCAGTCACTCAGCAGGCCGCCCAGAGGCGCGGTGACGCAGGCAATCAACCCCAGGCCCGACAGGCCCTTGCTCATCGCCCGTGCGCCCTCTACCGGCGTGTACAGGTCGCGCGTCATGGCGCGCGCGCACATCACCACGGCTCCCATCGCCACGCCTTGCGCCGCGCGCCAGGTGATCAGCAGGTCCATGCTGCCAGCCAGCACGCTGCCCAGCGAGGCTGCCACATAGGCCACCAAACCGACTAACAGCACCGGCCTGCGCCCATATTTGTCACTGATAGGCCCCCACGCCAGTTGAGAAATACCAAACGCCAACAGCAGAGCCGTGAACGTCAACTGTGCTTGTCCCATCGACGCACCAAAGCCCTCGGTAATGGCAGGCAGTGCTGGCAGGTAAAGATCCGTGGTGACGGGCTGGATGCCCAGCATGAGGGCTAGAAAGAGAACGACGAGGCTAGGGTGCATAGAAGCATTGAGCGTAGCAGATTCGTGTGCACCGTTTGTCGCGAAAGCAAAATGAGAGTGTTTGCGATCTTCGGTGTGCATGGTTGTGAAGCATCTATGTGGAGTGCCGTGCTTAGGCAGGGTTGGTTTGAAAAACTGGGCAGTGGGCGAAGGTGGTTTGTACGCCCTGGTGCTTGGATTGGACGGCTCCGCGGCTGTCCCCCGTGG
>JAYVDN010000546.1:0-12651 GCA_043749385.1 Polaromonas sp. | reverse complement strand
GTGCGCGACGTGATGCGCACCGGCGAGGCAGTGCCCCGCGTGCTGGCCAGCACCCCGTTTACCGAGCTGATGCGCGAGATGAGCGCCAAGGGCTTGGGCGCATCGGCCGTGGTCGATGCTGTTGGCAAACCGATAGGCATATTTACCGACGGCGATTTGCGCCGCCTGATTGAGCGTGGGGCCGACCTGCGCGGCCTGCTAGCGCAAGACGTGATGCACGCCAGCCCGGCTACAGCCCAGGCCGATGCACTGGCCGTGGACGCCGTAGAGCTGATGGAGCAGCGCCGCATTACCAGCGTGCTGGTGACCGATGCGCAGGGCGTGCTGATAGGCGCGCTCAACACCAACGATCTGATGCGCGCCAAAGTCATTTAAATTCGCAACAGCAAGCCCATGCCCGCCGTTCAAACCTTCGCCCCAGAGCTGTTGCTGCGCGCGCAGGCCGTGCGCGTCGTATTTTTCGACGTAGACGGCGTGCTCACCGATGGTGGGCTGGAGTTTACCGAGGCCGGTGAAACCCTTAAGCGCTTTAACGTGCTGGACGGCCAAGGTTTTAAGCTTTTGCAGCGCGCCGGTATCCAAATTGCAGTTATTACCGGGCGAGACTCTGCGCCCTTGCGCACGCGCCTGAAAGCGCTGGGCGTGCAGCATGCGGTGTACGGCACCGAAGACAAACGTCCGGCGGCCGAGGCGATTCTCCATACTTTAGCGCTCGACTGGTCGCAAGCCGCCGCCATGGGCGACGACTGGCCCGACCTGCCGCTCTTGGCCCGCTGCGCCTTGGCCTGCGCGCCCGCCAACGCGCATTCCGAAAACATAGCCCAAGCCCACTATGTCACCCAGCGCGGCGGTGGCCACGGTGCTGCGCGCGAGCTGTGCGATATGGTGTTGACGGCGCAGGGCCACTATGCGCGGTTTTTAGCCGAGGCGGTGCGGTGATGCTGCGGGCCGGGCTATGGTTCAAAGCCTTTTGGTTCCACTTGTCGATGTACCTGCCCATTGCCATGATCGTGGTGTTGGCCTTGGGCACCTGGTGGCTGGCGCGCAATACGCCTGTGTTTTCGCCAACGGCCCCAGAGGCCGCGGCCAAGCATGAGCCGGACTACTTTATGCGCAACTTTGCAGTCAAAAATTTTGATTCGGTAGGCCTGCTCAAAAGCGAAGTGGCTGGCGCTGAGGCACGGCATTTTCCTGATACCGATGTGCTGGAGATTGACGCCGCCCGCATCCGCTCTTTCAAAGAAGGGCGCTTAACCACCGCTACTGCCAACCGTGCATACAGCAATGGCGACGGCTCGGAAGTTCAACTGGTAGGCAATGCGGTGGTGGTGCGCGAAGCGAGCAAAGACGCCTCTGGTGCAGTGTTACCACGCCTGGAATTTCGCGGTGAGTTTTTGCATACCTTTCTCAACACCGAGCAGATCAAATCGCACAAACCCGTCACCCTGATCCGTGACCAAGACCAGTTTGTGGCTGATACGCTGCAATACGACAATTTGTCGCGCGTGGCAGTGCTGCAAGGTCGGGTCAAAGGCGTACTCAACCCACGCAAATAGGCTTTAACTCAGTAGAGAACCCTGCACGATGAACACACCACCACTCGTATTTATCACCGGTGCCTCCAGCGGCCTGGGTCAGGCTATGGCTTTGCGGTTTTACCAAGCCGGGTACCGGCTGGCGCTGGTCGCCCGGCGCACGGCCGAAGTAGAAAAGTGGGCAGGCGTAAACAACATCAACGCAGAACGCTACGCCGTCTATAGCGCTGACGTGGCCGACACCCACAGCATTGTCGCCGCAGGTGCCGCCTGTATCGCAAGCCAAGGTCTGCCAGACGTAGTCATAGCCAACGCGGGTATCAGCGTGGGTATCGACACCGGCGTGCGCGAAGACATCGACGTGCTGGCGCAAACCTTTGCCACCAACAATATCGGTTTGGCTGCCACCTTCCATCCCTTCATCACTGGTATGGAAGCGCGCAAAACCGGGCGTTTGGTCGGTATCGCCAGTGTGGCGGGCATTCGCGGCTTGCCCGGCCATGGCGCCTACTGCGCCAGCAAAGCCGCCGTCATAGCCTATTGCGAGAGCCTGCGCGGCGACATGCGCGCCGCCACTGGCAAAGACGGCGTCAAAGTTGTCACCATCGCGCCGGGCTATATCGACACCCCGCTCACGCACGAGAACCGCTACTCCATGCCCTTCATCATGCAAGCCGATGCGTTTGCCGAGCGCGCTTTCAACACCATCACCGCTGGCACCAGCTACCGCGTGATCCCGTGGCAGATGGGCGTGGTAGCCAAACTGCTGCGCGTACTGCCCAACTGGCTGTTCGATGAAGCCTCATCCGGCAGAGCACGCAAGAAGCGGCGCGGAGAGTGAGTTGTATGCTTCAGTGCTGAATAAATCACAGGGTTTACGCTGTATACTATGTACTTATTTAAACAATGAAGGAGTAATACATATGTTGCCTTTAATAAAACCCTTAACTCTGCTGCGTGCAACAGTTTTAAGTTTAGCTGTTGGCACACTCATGGCTTGCGGAGGCGGCGGTGGTGCCACTCCTGCAACCGCAACGGTGCCATCGTCCACGCCAACATCCACAGTAACCGCAGTGGCTACGCCATCCGTCACTTACGTAAGCGGCATGGTGAAGAACAGCGCCGGCAATCCCGTCGCAGGTGCTTCGGTATCGGGCGCAGGTCAAACCGCCACCACAGGGGCGGACGGTAGCTATAAACTGGACGCAAGTTCTGCAGGCGACAACACGGTGGTGTTGGTTAGAAAATCCGGCTTCACCACCACCGCCAAAGAGGTACCTCTGCGGGTAGCTAGCACCACGCAAATCAACATCGTACTGTTTGCTGATCAAGTGAGCACCACCTTCAGTGCAGCCACAGCGGCCAACATCGCCGTGAATGGCGCAGCAGTGCAGATACCGGCAAACGCTATCCAAACTGCCAGTGGTACAAACTACACAGGCACTGTCAGTGTAGGCGCGAGCTACTACAGCCCTGACACTGCGCAAGGTGTGCAAGCTTTTGCTGGTCCTTACGTAGGCTTAGACGCAGCAGGGGTAAAGTCACCCATCATCTCGATGGGTTTTATGGAGGTTAAGTTGACGGATGCAGCTGGCAACCCTCTGCAGCTCTTGGCTGGTTCACCAGCCAACTTGACATTTCCAGCCAGCAGCAATTCAGGCACGGCTACCAGCGTACCGCTGTGGTTCTACGACGAGGCCGCCAAGATCTGGAAAAACGAAGGCGCAGCCACCCGCCAGGCAGATGGTTCTTTCAAAGGTGCGGTGGCACACTTTACGCTTTGGAATGCCGACTTCAAAGGCGCCACAGCCACTATCAAAGGTTGTTTCCGAAATGCCAATGGGCAGCCCATCGATAACGTAGGGTCTGTGGGCATCAGGACTACGGGTTGGTCTGCCAACCCATGGGTTGTCAATCCGACAAACTCTGTGCCCGGCGACTTCACCATCATCAACGTACCTGCAGACCGCCCACTTGAGTTCTATTCCGCAAATTCACCCCCTACCTTTGCAGCAGTCGCCATACCTTCCATTGCGCCGGGTCTCACGCGTACCTTAGCGAATTGCATTACTGCCGTAGCGGCAAGCCCATCGACCGCTGGCGTGATCACCCTGCCGGGCGGCTTGTTTACGGTGCCTGTGGTCACGCCAGTTGTTACCACGCCAGTAACACCTACTGGAACCACCCCCGCCATTACGGCAACTACCCCTGCAACTACGGGCACGACGCCAACTACTACAAGTACAGTGCCGACCACGACGGCGACTACCCCTGCTGTGACGGGAACAGCGTCCTTTGCTGGTAACTACAGAGGTACGATTGCGGGCGCTGACGTAGGCACTTTCGCCGTGACGATCAACTCCTCGGGCGTAATTTCAGGTTCTGCTTTCTCTCAGACTTCTAACCAAACGGCTCCGGTAACGGGCCGGATTACAGACAATGGCAGTGTATCTTTAACCGCGACGGGTAGCGCCGGCACGGTTCAGTTCAGCGGCTCAATCAATGCGACAGGTAACTTCAGCGGAACTTGGAACTATCCGCAAAGCACGGTGGGCGGGACGTTCACGGGACAGCGAATTTAATAAACGCTCGCTGGTTTCTCAAGCCCTTCAAGCGCGATTGTTTGAAGGGCTTTTTTGTTGCTGCAAAGAATCCATCGCAGTCTAAAGCGCTTCTAATTTTATAGCTGCTCCCGCAATATTTTATTGGGCTAGAGCCATAAAAGGTTTAAAGAAATCTCTGTAGATCCCCAAGCTAGCGCCAAAACTCAGCGCAGCTTCACTGGCTCCACGTTGACCGTATTGGCCCCATCGCTGAGCATCAAATTGCCCTCTTGCACGGTGGCTTGCAGTTGCATGCTGCGCTGGGCCATAGCGGCCAGCTCCTGGCTGACGGGGTGGGGCAGCATCCAAACGCTGAGATTGCGCGGGCGGGTGAGTTTGTTTTCCATGCCCTTCCACCAAATGGCGGCGGAGTGGCTGAAGGTGTAGATCGCCACTTCTTCGGACTTGCCACAGGCTTTCATGACGGGCTTGTCTTCGGGTTGGCCCACCTCAATCCACAGCTTGTAGGCCAGGGTGTAGTCGCGCAGGTACACGTCGGGCTCGTCGGGGTCGGACATGCCTGCACCAAAGGCCAGGGTGCCGTCGCCGTTGCAGACGCTTTGCAGCTTGTGGGCATTCAGCGCCAGCGCCACCAGGCGCACCATCATGCGTTCATCGGTCTCGCTGGGGTGGCGCGCCAGGGTGAGCTGTTGGTCAGCGTAGTAGCTGTTGTCAATGTCAGCGATGGCCAGGTTGGCCTTGTAGATGGTGGATTTGAGGGCCATGGGGTGCTAGCTTGTTAGTATTGTTTTGATAGCTGCTCGCGCAATATTCTATTGGGCTAGAGGGCCAAAGTGGTAAATAAATAGGGATCTGTGAGGGGTTTTAGCTACCAGCTGGGTTGCGCTGTGGCCTACACCTTGCGGGCCAAGTCAGCGGCGATGCCGACGTAGCTGGCTGGGGTCATGGCCAGTAAGCGGTCTTTGTCGGCTTGCGGGATTTCCAGCGAGCGGATCAGGGCATGCAGGTCTTCGGGCCGGATAGTTTTGCCGCGCGTGACTTCTTTGAGCTTCTCGTACGCGCCTTGCACGCCGTAGCGGCGCATGACGGTTTGGATCGGCTCGGCCAGTACTTCCCAGGCCTTATCCAGGTCTTGGGCCAGGGCTTCTTCGTTCAGCTCCAGCTTGGAGAGGCCCACGCCCAGGGACTGGTAGGCCAGCACGGCGTAGCCCAGGGCCACGCCCATATTGCGCAGCACGGTGCTGTCGGTCAGGTCGCGTTGCCAGCGGCTGATGGGGAGCTTTTCGCTCAGATGTTTAAGGAGCGCATTGGCCATGCCCAGGTTGCCTTCGGCGTTTTCAAAATCAATCGGGTTGACCTTGTGCGGCATGGTGGACGAGCCGATCTCGCCCGCCTTGAGGCGCTGTTTGAAGTAGCCCAGGCTGACATAGCCCCACACGTCGCGTGACCAGTCGATCAGGATGGTGTTGGTGCGGGCCACCGCGTCATACAGCTCGGCCATGTAGTCGTGTGGCTCGATCTGGATGCTGTAAGGCTGGAAAGTCAGGCCCAAGCCGCCTTCGACCACTTTGCGCGAGAAGGCCTCCCAGTCGTGCGCGGGCCATGCGGACAGGTGCGCGTTGTAGTTGCCCACCGCGCCGTTCATCTTGGCCAGAATCTTCACGTCGGCAATGCGTGCGCGCGCCGCTTGCAGGCGCACCACCACATTGGCCACCTCTTTGCCCACCGTAGTAGGTGATGCGGTTTGGCCATGGGTGCGACTGAGCATGGGCACGGCCGCGTACTGGTGCGCCATCTCGCGCAGCTTGGCAATAATCGCGTCCAGTGCGGGCAGCAGCACCTGGCTGCGCGCGGCTTGCAGTTGCAGGGCGTGGGAGGTGTTGTTGATGTCTTCGGACGTGCAGGCAAAGTGCACAAACTCGCTGCTCATTAACAGCTCGGACTGGCCGTCAAATTGGGACTTGATCCAGTACTCCACGGCTTTCACGTCGTGGTTGGTCACTTTTTCAATGTCTTTGATGGCTTGGGCATCTGCCTCGTTAAAGCCGCTGACCAGGCCATTAAGATGCGCACGGGCGGTGGCGCTCAGTGGCTTGAACTCGTCAAAACCCGCATCGCCCAGCGCGATAAACCAAGCCACTTCTACCTGTACACGGCATTGCATATAGCCGTACTCAGACATCAAGGGGCGCAGGGCGGCGAGTTTGTTGCCATAGCGGCCGTCGAGCGGCGAAATGGCGGTGAGGGCAGAAAGGTTCATGCCCCGATTGTAAAAGGTGGGGGTTTCATCTGGTGCATTGCCTTGTGCACACCCGCAAACAAGTGCTTTGGGCTAAGAGGAGGCGCGGATTTTTTGGACCAAGGCGGTGGTCGAATAGCCATCCACAAAACTCAGCGCAAAAGCTTGTCCGCCGTAACTCTCCACCAATTGCGCCTCTTTCAGCAGCTTCATGTCGTAGTCGCCGCCTTTGACGAGGACGTCGGGGCGCAGTGCGTCGATGATCTCGTAGGGTGTATCTTCGTCAAACCAGGTGACCAAACTCACCGACTCCAGCGCCGCCATCAGCGCGGCGCGGTCTTGCTCGTTGTTCAGCGGGCGATCCGGGCCTTTGCCCAAACGGCGGGCCGACGCATCGGTATTGAGCGCTACCACCAAGGAGCCACCTAAAGCCCGCGCCGCAGCCAGGTAGCTGGCGTGGCCTCGGTGCAGCACGTCAAACACGCCGTTGGTAAACACCACCGGTTTAGGCAGGGCGGCCATGCGGGTGGCTGCCTGGGCACGGGTGGCCAGCTTGGCGAGAAAAACGGGGGAGCTCAATGGCGCTTCGGTAGTTGAGGGCTGAGGGACGGACAGATGGGTGATGAGGCCTGGCTAGCGCGGCATCTAGCCCACACCCTTGGGCGCAATGGCGATGGGCACGATCAAGCCCTCGGCCTTAGTCGCCAGCTCTTTGGCCAGCTCTTTGCGGTAGCGGTTGAGCTCTTGCACGGTGTCAAAGCTGCGCTCCATCAGCAAACTCATATTGTGCAAAATGCGCTCCACCACTTTGTTTTCCCACACCGTATCAAATTTGATTTGCGTGTCCAGCCATTGCTCCAGCCACTCGGGGTTGGGCAGACGGCTTTGGATGGTGTCGCGCGGAAACAGGGCTTTGTTCACATGCAAATTGGTCGGGTGCAGGGCCTGCGCCGTGCGCCGGGCGCTGGCCATCAGCACGCCCACTTTGGTGAACGCGGCCTTGGCATCGTTGCCAAAATTGCCAATGGCCCGCTTCATGTAGCGCAGGTAGGCGCCGCCGTGGCGGGCTTCGTCTTGGCTCAGCGTGGTGTAGATGTGTTTGATGACCGGTTCGGTATGCCATTCGCTGGCGCGGCGGTACCAGTGGTTCAGGCGGATCTCGCCACAGAAATGCATCATCAAGGTCTCTAGTGCGGGGGCGGGTTCAAACTCAAAACGCACTTCGTGCAGTTCGGCCTCGGTCGGGGCCAGGTCAGGGCGAAAGCGCCGCAGATACTCCATCAGCACCAAAGAGTGTTTCTGCTCTTCAAAAAACCAGATCGACATGAAGGCGGAAAAATCGGAGTCGTCGCGGTTGTCGCGCAGAAACATCTCGGTGGCTGGCAGGGCGCTCCACTCGGTGATGGCGTTCATCTTGATGGTTTGGGCCTGTTCGTCCGACAAGTTGGCAGCCTCAAACCGGGCCCACGGAATATCCTTGTCCATGTCCCAGCGGACGGATTCGAGTTGTTTGAATAGTTCAGGGTAAAGCATGTCGTACCTTGGGTAGTTTTGAGTACTTTGTGTTGACGCAAGTTCCAGTGATTTTACGCATCTGTACGCGCATCTCCTTTGATGCGCCAGAAGCCCTTTGCAGTCTGGGCAGCGCAAGCTTAGTCGCCAAGCGTCTCAAGTGCTTACATTGTGACCGCGCAAGATGGCAGATATATTACGCCCGGCGCGCGCGCCAGCCATCGATAAACGCGCCTATTCCACGCAAATCACCCAGTACTTTGACTCCGTCAGGCGGTTTGCGCTGCAAGACGGGGCAGCTCCCCCCGGCCCAGATAGCCACGCAAGCTGGTAGTGTTTGGCGCAACTCCTGTAGGCCGTGGATCACATAATTGGGGTTTTGGTTGGCGGTAAAGCTCAGCGCCACCGCCTCGCTGCCATAGGCGGTAGCTGCCAGCACGATGTCCAGAATCGGCGTTTGGGTGCCCAAAGAGACGCAGGGGCAACCCTCCAGCGCCAGCATGGCCTGGGCCATCAGCAGACCTAAGCCGTGGGGCTCCTGGGGCAGTGTGGTCATCAGCACGCGCGGGCTGGCGTTTGCAGGTGCCATCGGGGCGCTGGCGATGGCGCTGCGCAGGGCGATATGGACGCTTTCCGTGTACATATGCTCTTCAAACACCTCCAGCGTGCCGCGCATCCATGCGTCGCCCACCATCACATTGAGCGGGGCAATCACGTCGCAGACCATGCCGGCGATACCTACGCGCATACAGGCTTGCCCTAGCGCACGGCGCAGGCCGTCGACATCATGGGTTTTGATCAAATCCATATACATGCGCAGGTCTATGGCAGTGGCGCTGCCCATGCGTTGTGGCGTGGGCGACAAAGACTCGCCGATGCTGTGCAGGGTGCTTATATCTAGGCTCACAATGCGGCCCGGCCGGTGTCCTGAATCAAGCAGGCGCCGAATCACACGCAGTTTTTCGATTTGCTCCAAGGGGTACGCACGTTCGCCAAAAGCGTCACGATGCGGGGTGGGAAAGCCATAGCGTCGCTCCCACACCCGCAATGTGTCTTTGGACAGCCCTGTGTCGCGCTCCACAGCTGCAATCGAGACAGTGATAGGGGGAACAGCAACCTGGTCTTTCACAGTATTTGTATCTTCAGAAATATCAATCCCGGTGGGGTGTGAGTGATTTAAACGGCCTTGCATCATCCACCGTACATCTCAAGTATCAGCCATAGACAGCATGTGAAATGGACAACGACGGCAGGTGCAGGGAAATTTTGGAATAAATCGAAAAACTGTCCTAGACAAAAATAATCATCCTGTGCATGATACCAACACTAAGAAACAATTTTTATATAAGAAAAATACTTACCGGTTGTAGATTAATACTGTATAGTCTTAATATTACCGAACAGTATGGAGATGTAAAGTGAGCTTGATTTGCAGTTGGACCGCACATACACCGTATCGGCGGTGGGCAGGTAGCCACGCAAGCCAGGCCACCATCAACTCCGCGTTTTCCTTGCCGCGAAGCCTGCCGATAGCTTTCAGCCTAGGTGCAATCCTGAAGCGCTTCAACTCCTCCCTCCCTCCCTTTTTCGCTTCAGGGCGCTTCGCAGCATTTTTATTCACCGATTAGAGCCCGCCATGTATGCACCGCTTAAAGTGGCCATTGTTGGCTCTGGCATCTCGGGCTTGGGTCTGGCCCACAGCTTGGTAGGTCATGCCGACATCACGTTGTTTGAGGCGGGCCGTTATTTCGGTGGTCACACCCATACCGTGGACATCACGCTATCCACACCACAAGGCCCGCTCACGCATGGCATCGACACTGGTTTTTTGGTTTACAACGAGCGCACTTACCCGAACCTGATTGCACTTTTTGCGCAGCTAGGCGTGCAGACAGCCAAGGCTGACATGTCGTTTTCAGTGCAGGTGCCGGGCGCTACCGCTGGGGGCACTCTGGAGTGGAGCGGCAACAACCTGTCCAGCGTATTTGCCCAGCGCAGTAATCTGTACAACCCCAAATTTTTAAGAATGCTATGGCACATGCTGCGCTTTAACAAGCTGTGCACCGCAATTGCCCAAACAGGTGACGAGCCCAAGCTGGCGCAACCACTGGGTGCATTCATTGCCGAGCACCGCTTTAGCGCAGAGTTTTGCAACTGGTATTTGCTGCCTATGCTGGGTTGCATCTGGAGCTGCCCCACTGACCAAATGCTACAGTTTCCAGTGGCTACGATGATTCGTTTTTGCCATAACCATGGCCTGATGCAGGTCACCAACCGGCCCCAGTGGTACACGGTAGCCGGTGGTGCGCGCCACTACGTAGACAAAATTGTGGCCGGCATTGCCGACAAGCGCTTGAACACGCCCGTGCAACTCATAGAGCGCGACGCCCAAGGCGTTCGGGTAATCACGCAAGACCGTGCAGAGCGGTTTGACAAAGTGGTCATCGCTACCCACGCACCGCAGGCTTTGGCGATGCTGCGGGACGCCAGCACCGCCGAGCACGGCATACTCGGGGCTATGCGCACCCAAGCCAACCGTGCTGTGCTCCACACCGATGCCTCTGTGCTGCCGAAGAACCGCAGCACTTGGGCAGCGTGGAACTACGTGCGCGCTGACGACGTACAAGAACAAGGCAAGGTATGCCTGCACTACCTGATCAACAAGCTGCAACCCATTCCGTTTGAGCAGCCCGTGCTGGTGAGTTTGAATCCAAGCCGACCCATAGCGCGTAAGCACATCATGGGCGAATTTGATTATGCACACCCTGTGTTTGACGCCGCCGCATTGGCGGCTCAGCAGCGCCTTGCCCAGATACAGGGCGTCAACCACACCTATTTTTGCGGCGCTTGGACAGGCTACGGTTTTCATGAAGATGGCTTGAAGTCGGGCTTAGCCGTCGCGCGTGAGCTACTGCGCGCTGTTCACGCACCCGCCCAGGACGTATTACGGGCGGCAGCATGATCAGCGCAAGCAAAACGGGTAATGCCACCCCCATCCAAGCGCTGATGGGCTTTGGCCAAGTGCGCCACGCACGCTTGCGGCCTGCGCGCAATGCGTTTGCCTACGCAACCTATTTCTTCATGCTACCGCTGCGCACTTTGGCACATTCACCCTGTGCAACCCTTGCGCGCAACAGTCCCGGGCTGCTGAGCTTTTACGACCGAGACCATGGCGATGCAAGAGCGCCAGAGCAGGGGGGGGCCTTGGCCTGGATAGACGAACTCCTGCAACGCGAAGGCATTGCGGATGCCGCGGGCGAGGTGTGGCTGCACTGCTACCCGCGTGTGCTGGGCTACACCTTCAAGCCCGTAAGTTTTTGGTATTGCCACAGCAAAGATGGCAGTTTGCGCGCCGTGGTGGTAGAGGTCAACAATACCTTTGGCGAGCGGCACGTGTATCTGCTCGACCACCCCATCTACGGCGTGGAGCAGCAGGCGGCTAAAGTATTTCACGTTTCGCCGTTTTGCAGCGTGGAGGGCAGCTATCGCTTTCGCTTTATGACCACCCCCCAGCGCGATAAAACGGTAGCCCGTATTGACTACGATGATGCGCAGGGCGCATTGATCAACACCTCGGTCAGTGGTGCGTTGGAACCCTTGACGCGGCAGTCGCAACGCAAAGCCTTATGGCGTTACGGTGCGATGACCCTGGCTGTGATCGCCCGCATCCATTGGCAAGCCTTCAAGCTGTGGAAGCTGCGCGTGCCCTTCACAAAAAAACCTGTCCCTCCGACCGCACTGGTGACCCGATGAACGACAAGACTTTTAGCTTCGCACCCGACACCGCTTCCATGGCCGGTGGCACGCCCGCTGTACATACCCTGCCCGCAGGCACCCCTGCTGCGGCACGCACCTGTTTAAAGCTGTTGCAAAAGCTGCAGCACGGTGCGCTGACCGTCCAGTTGCCCGACGGTAGCGTGCAGCGTTTCGGTAAGTCGGAGGTGGGGCATCCTTTAAGCGGCAGCTTGCATATCCACCACTGGCGCGTGTGCTCGGCTGTGCTCAAGTCGGGCGATATTGGCTTTGCAGAAAGCTATATCGCGGGCGATTGGTCAACCCCCAATTTGGCCGATCTACTGGGCGTGCTGATAGCCAACCGCCGGGAGGTGGAAGACATCATTTATGGCACCTGGTTGGGTCGCTTGTCCTACCGTGTGAAACACTTGCTGAACCGTAACACCAAAGCCAATAGCCAAAAAAATATCCATGCCCATTACGACTTGGGCAACAGCTTCTACCAGCTGTGGCTAGACGGCACCATGAACTATTCGTCAGCATGGTTCGAGGGTGACCTCACCAAGCCCATGGCAGCCGCGCAAGATGCCAAGGTGCGCCGCGCGCTGCGCATGGCCCAGGTGCAAGCCGGCGACCGCGTGCTGGAGCTTGGCTGTGGTTGGGGCGCTTTAGCCGAAAAAGCGGTAACCGAATTTAACGCCCACATCACCGGCGTGACGCTGTCCACCGAGCAACTGGCATGGGCACACAAGCGCATGCAAGGCGTCGGCGCACAGGCTCAGGTGGATTTGCGTTTGCAAGACTACCGCGACATTCAAGACGCACCGTTTGACGCGATATGCTCTATCGAAATGGTCGAAGCCGTGGGCCAAACCTACTGGCCTACGTATTTTCAAAGCGTATCGCGATTGCTCAAAACCGGTGGCCACGCGTGCATCCAGTCCATCGTGATTGACGATGCCTTGTTTGCGCGGTATGTGGGTTCGACCGATTTTATCCAGCAGTACATTTTCCCGGGCGGTTGCCTGCCGTGTCCGGCTGAGTTTCGCAAGCAAGCCCAGGCGGC
>JAYVDN010000545.1:0-2979 GCA_043749385.1 Polaromonas sp. | reverse complement strand
TCGTCGGGTGCCAGGTTGTCGGTCAAATACAGCGTCATCAATGGTTCAAACTGCACGCCCTCGGGCACAGCGGCCACAATACGCGCCTTGTACGCCAGCGCCGCCTCAGCCGTGCTGCAAGGCGGCCGAAGGTTGGGCATGATGATGGCCCGGCCAAACTGCGCCGCCGTATGCGGCACCACCGCCTGCATCGCCACGCCATCGCGCACATGCAGATGCCAGTCGTCGGGGCGGGTGAGGGTGATTTCTTGGGGCTTTGTATTGGCTTTGGTTTGTACGGTCATAAGCTGTATTGTCCCAAAGTTTTGTTCTCTTCTTCGAGGTGTGTGTAGCGCCAGAACAGCGCATCTTCAAAAACGTTCGCAAAGGTGAAGGAATGGGAGCGTATTTTTTTAAAACTGTAGCCAAGGCGCGGCGAGGTTTATAAAGAATTACGAAACCCCATTCGCGTGTTTGGCGGAGGTTTTTAGAAAATATGTCCCGTTCCCCGTCCAAGTACTGCAACGCTACAAGCGGCTCAGTCGAAGTGTCCCCAAAGCCTCTGAGAAGCAAAAAAGGCGACCGAAGTCGCCTTTCCTTATGCTCCAGATAGAGCAATCAATGTGCCAAAATCTTGGACAAAAAGTCCTTAGTCCGCGGCTGGCGGTTCTCTGGATGGTTAAAGAACTCGTCTTTATTGCAGTCTTCCAGAATATGCCCACCCACGTCGATAAAGATCACGCGGCTGGCGACTTTGCGGGCAAAGGCCATCTCATGCGTGACCACCATCATCGTCATGCCTTCGTTGGCCAGCTTGACCATCACGTCCAGCACCTCGCCCACCATCTCTGGGTCAAGTGCCGAAGTAGGCTCGTCAAACAGCATCACGATCGGGTCCATGCTCAAAGCACGGGCGATGGCCACGCGCTGCTGCTGGCCGCCTGAGAGTTGGCCGGGGAACTTGTCTTTGTGCGCCATCAGGCCCACGCGCTCCAGCATTTTCAGGCCACGGGTTTTGGCCTCTTCGGTGCTGCGGCCCAGCACCTTCATTTGCGCAATCGTCAGGTTCTCGGTGACTGAGAGGTGCGGGAACAGCTCAAAGTGCTGAAACACCATGCCCACTCTGGAGCGCAGTTTGGGTAGATCGGTTGTGGTGTCGTGCACCGCAATGCCGTCCACCCAAATCTCGCCTTCCTGCACGGGCTCCAGTGCGTTGATGGTTTTGATCAAGGTGGATTTGCCCGAACCCGAGGGACCACAGACTACCACCACTTCGCCCTTGGTGATCTTGGTGCTGCAATTGTTCAGCACTTGTACTTTGCCGTACCACTTGGATACTTTTTTCATTTCAATCATTGTTGTTCTCCGAGTTTTTTGAAGGGGTGTTGGTTGATCAGCGGATGATGGCAATCTTGGCTTGCAGTTTTTTCACCGCATACGACAGCGCGATGCACAAGATGAAATACATCACGGCCGCAATCAGGTACATCTCTTCTTTGCGTCCATAGATAGCACCTGCGGTGGTAAAGCCTTTGAGCAAATCGTAAGCGCCAATGGCATACACCAAGGACGTATCCTGGAACAAGATGATGGTTTGCGTGAGCAGCACGGGCAGCATGTTGCGAAAGGCTTGGGGTAGCACCACCAGCTTCATGTTTTGCCCATAGGTCATACCCAGCGCCTGGCCCGCATGCACCTGGCCGCGCGGGATGGACTGGATACCCGCCCGCATGATCTCGCTGAAATACGCCGCCTCAAATGCGATGAAGGTAACGACCGCGGACAGCTCGGCACCGATGGGCCTGCCGATCAGCAATGGCACCAGCAAGAAGAACCACAAAATCACCATCACCAGCGGAATGCTGCGCAGCCCGTTGACGTAGATAACCGCTGGCACCTCCAGCCATTTACGGCCCGACAAACGCATGAGCGCCAGCACCGTGCCCAGTGCAATGCCGCCCACAGTGGCAATGGCGGTGAGCTCCAGACTGAAGATAAAGCCCTTGGCAATAAATTTGCTGAAGATGTCCCAGGTGAGGAATGAAAAGTCTAAGTTAAACATCTCAATGCCCCCCGCCCGTGCCACCGGCAACGATAAAGCCCGGCACCTGGGTGCGCTTTTCTATCAGGGCCATCACGCGGTTAACGGCAAAGGCCGAGGCGGCGTACAGCACCGTCACCACCAAATACGCCTCGGTAGGTTTAGAAGTTTCTTCGCCCACTTGCAGCGCGTACATGGTCAGCTCGGCAATGGACACGGCAAAGGCCACGGACGAGTTTTTCAGCAAGTTCATCGACTCGCTGGTCAGCGGCGGCAAGATGATGCGAAAGGCCATGGGCAGCAGCACATAGCGGTAGGTTTGCCAGGTGTTAAAGCCTACCGCCATAGCCGCGTAGCGCTGGCCGCGTGGCAGCGCCTGAATGCCTGCGCGCACCTGCTCGGCAATACGCGCAGAGGTGAAAAATCCCAAGGCAAACACCACCAAGATAAAACTGGGCATGCTTTTCATGATGGGGAACATTTTGGGCACCACAAAGTACCACAAAAAAATCTGCACCAAAAGGGGGATGTTGCGAAACAACTCTACCCAGGCGTTGGCAAATCGGGTCAGCCAAGGGCTGTCGGGCAGGGTGCGCAGGGTGCCGATGACGGCTCCTATCACCATGGCCACGACCCAGGCAGCGCCAGCGACCGCCAGGGTCCAGCCCCATGCGTCAAACAGCCATTGCAGGTAGGTGCGGCCACCCCCATCGTCTTTGAGTAATACGCTGAAATCTAAAGCCATAGCGGTCTCCACCTTTCTTGTTATCTAGGGTTGGCGTGTCAGCCGTGCGCACTTCACGCATGACAGCGGTGAACCTTAAAGCAAAAACCTCGCCACAGCAAGTGTGCGGCGAGGTTTGGGGCTTAAAAAGCTATGAATGGATGGCGCAGGCCCATCACATCGTGATTACTTCTTGGCGTACTCTTCAACCGGCTTGTCGTTCGGGTTAGCCCAA
>JAYVDN010000544.1:0-4185 GCA_043749385.1 Polaromonas sp. | reverse complement strand
CGCGGCTGTCCCCCGCGTCGGCCTAGGGCCGACAGCTGTGCCTTTATGCCGCTACGCCGTACACACCAAGCGCCTGGGCAGCGAGCGTGGTGGGTTGGTGCAGGAGCAGGCACGCAAGCGGGACAGGTGGTGCCTCCCGGCGGTTAAATACGGAACTGCCTGAAAGACAGTGTCTGTAACAGCGGCAGCGCGCCCAACAAGCCTGATCGCGCACACCTAACGGCCTACAAACGCCGAGCTCACCACGCAAGACTTTTTTCGCGAAATGCACACCTAAAAGCACTACACAATTTATAGCTGCTCCCGCGATATTCTATTGGCTTGCAGCCCGATTAGTATAAAAAAATCGGCCCAAAATGGCCAATTTTTAAGGTTTCAACCGCTCCGGCCGCCTGCAAATCAGTTTCCGACTGCCATTTTGACCATTTTTAAGCTGTTTTTCATATATCAATCAGGCTGTAGCCCTTTAGAATATCGCGGGAGCAGCTCCTGTATATGTAGCAATTGGCAGGTCCTAAAAGCTCGGACTTTGAGCCCTTACTGGTCGTCCGCACAAAAATCATCAGACGGCACCACGCACTGGGGGGCCACCGCATTGGCACCGCCGATACCCCTTGTCTTGCCAGGCAACACGGCGGCTGCCGCCACTTTCAGGCCGCGCGGGAGCAGCAGCCAGAGTTGACCCGACTCTTTCATGCGGCGCGCTTGGGTAGCAGCCTGCTGGCCGTCGCCGAAGAAATAATCGGCCCGCACCGCACCGCGAATGGCGCCGCCAGTGTCTTGGGCAATCGTCAGGCGGCGCAGTGGCAGGCCGTTGGTGGGATTTTTGGTGGACACGAAAACCGGGTAGCCCAGTGGCGTGCTGCGCGGGTCTACCGCGATAGACCGGCCAGCAGACAGTGGCACGCCAAAGGCACCCAAGGGGCCGCCGGTTTTGGCAGGGGCCTCGCGGAAGAACACATAGCTGGGGTCTTTGATGCCGCTGCCGGTGGTTTGCGCTGTGGGCTTTTGTCCAGGCAATGCCACGGCACCCGATTTAACCGGTGCTGCCAGCTTAAAGCCGCGTGTACGAATGGCGCCATCGTCACTGTCGTCTTCGGCTGCCAGCTCGACGTTCAAGCCGCGCGTTTTGACTTGGGGCTTGCCGCTATTGGAGCTTACCAAAGTGGGCCGGAAGGGGTGGCCGTTTTGCTCGGCATAGGCCACACGCAAAATCTCGCCGCCCTCGCGCATGCGGATGCGCCCTGAGCCTTGCACCTGCATTTCATACAGGGCGGTAGCGCTGTCCACGAAAGCCAGCACTTTGGCGTTCGGCGCGCCCAGAGTTTCGATCTCCTCGCGGGTGTAGTAGGGCTGGAGTTGCTTGCCGTTGATGCGCAGGCGCACCTTGCGGTCCAGGGTATCGAAGCCCAGAGCGGTCATGTCCACTACATACAGCCCGGGCGCGCCCATGTCTTTGGTGCTCAGGTTGGGCTGCAAAACGACGTTGCGGCCTTCGATGCGGGCTGCCAAGGTGCCGCTTCTTTGCGCAGACGAAATTTTGCGTGCGTCCATGTACAGCATGTCTTCTGGCTGACCATAAACTGGGTAGATAAACGGCGCGCCGTAGCGGCGGCTGCCATTGATTTCAGGCTCAAAATAGCCGGTCACTACGCCGTCCGTTTTGCGGTCATCGCCCCGGATTTGATAGGCCGCAAATTCACGCTCATAAAAGGCCCGAATGGTGGCGGTGTTGTTGCCATCCACCGGGCGTGCCCTGGCGCACAGGTCTTTCCACTCGGCGCCGCGGGTGGTGAGCACTTTGCAGCTTTCCAGAAAAGCGGGCCAGCTTTCAGAGAAATTATCGGTGCTCCAGCCTGGCACATTGTCAAAGCTGCTGGCGGTGTAGTTGGCCAATTGGGTTGAAAAAGTCGCGGCCTGGCCTGCGGTGCTGCCTTCCAGACGCGGCGCAGAGTCGCCAGCAGACGCTTGGGACTGCTGGGACTGCTGGGACTGAGATATCGGGGAGGAAGATGGTGCGCCAGCCTGTGGTGCGCTGCTCGGGCTGCTGCCGGAGGTACTGCCAGGGCTGCTGGCGACTGGTGGGGGAGGTGCTTCGCCAGGGATTTGGATGGCTTGCCGTGGGGATGCGCAGGCTGCCAGCAAGACCAATAAAGCGGTGGGGATGGCTGCGAGACGCAGGTTTTTGGTGTCCATGAGGTACTCCTGAAAGCAATGGCACCCGAAGGATTGGGGTGCTGATACCTACTAGACGATTACTTTTCAACTATTTTGAAACTGGAGACCCCGTAGTTGTCAGTGCAAGGGGTACCGCCTGGGCAAATGGCTTGTCCGAGCAGCGGGGAGGGGCCTGTGCCACGTGCCGCTTCCAATGCCTCCAGAATTTTCAGGGAAAACTGGCCAAAAACGCCTTCATACTGGATCCCAGAGGTTTTTAGGTCTCGCTCATGCTCGCTCACAAGCACTACAAACTCGTCCGTTCCAGCAGGGCCATCAGCGTTCATGGCCCAAGAAGCTTTGGGCAGCGACAAGGTAGCGCCCGACTCCATGCGGTTGCGTTTATCGATGGCATTGGGGAACAATAGGTACAGCTCGCCTATGGTATTGAGCAGGTACACATAAGCAAAACCAGGTTTATTGCTTTGAACCTGAAACTCCAATTTGTCTTTACTGATGCGAACCTCAGGCTTGCCCGGCTTGGCGCTCACCTCAAACCCGCCTTGGGCCGTTTGTTGCAGGCTGCTTAAAGACTGGCTGGCACTGAAGGGCTTGGCCGCTACGGGCGGGGGTGCCGGTGGGGCGGGCGGCTTGGCTGTGGCGTTAGCCCCTGTGGCCTGGGTAGAGGGCTGCGCACTGGAGGTATTGACGCCTGAAGGCTTGGGCGAGGCGTTATTCGACCACCACCACGCACCGCCAGCGGCGATGGCAAGGCTGGCAGCGCCAGCCGCTATCAAGGCCAGAGGTGGCTTTTTAGCTTGCTGTGCAGCGGAGGTTGATTTGTCAGAGGCCTTGGAAATGGGTGCAGACGAGCCTGAGGATCTGCCAGACATGGCCTTGGTGGTTTGCGCCGTGGTGGCTTCCTGCACATCAGGCAAATCCAAGGCCAGGCGAAATTGCGCCATAGACTGGGGCCGCGCTTCGGGCCGAACCGCCAAACCCGCATCGACCGCAGCCAACATGCGGTGGCTAAAGCGCTCTAGCAAGGCTGTATTTTCTGCCAAGGGCACATAACGGTCATTCAACATGCGAGCAACCGACGGTGGGGGTGAACGGCCGGTAATGGCCACATGCATCACCGCGCTCAAGGCATACACATCGGTCCAAGCGCCTTGGGACATGTCGGGGGTCTCGGCGTATTGCTCAATCGGTGCATACCCAGGTTTTAAAATCACTGTAATGGCCTGCGTCATGTCGGTAATCACCCGGCGGGCCGCGCCAAAGTCCAGCACCACCGGCAAGCCGGTGTTTTCCAGCAGCATGATGTTGTCAGGCGCAATGTCGCGGTGGTAGCAGCTGGCGCGGTGCATTACCGCCAGGGCCTGGGTGACGCCGTCGATCACGCCCATCAGCCACTCTTCATCGACCGCGTCTTTTTTAGCCAGCAGGGCTTCTTTCAGCGTATCGCCTTTGTAGCAAGGCATCACCATATACGTGGTGCCACGCTCTTGCCAAAAGCGGTAGACCTTGAGCAGTGCCGGGTGGTCAAACTGGGCCAGCAAGCGCGCTTCGTTGATGAAGCTGCGCATCCCCAGATCAAAGGTTTCTTTGTGGCGCTCAGATATTGGCACCACGCTGCCGTCGGCTTGGCGATTAGCTAAGGAGGAGGGCATGTACTCTTTGATAGCGACTACCCGCTCCAGCGTATGGTCCCAGGCCTCGTACACCACTCCAAAGCCGCCCTGTCCGATGAGGCGGGAGATCTCAAATTCAGCCACCCGCGTGCCAATGGGTAACAGGCTGCTGTCGGTGACAGAGCCGGTGCCTGATACCGCTGCGCCGGGTGCAGACGATCCCACAGGCGCGGCGCGGGTGCTTGGAAATTGGGTCACCGGGATGGTGGGTGTTTCAACCAACGGGGCTGATTTTGGGGAAACGATAACTGTCGCGTTGTCGTTGGATTCTTGCGGGGCAGTTTTAGGCAAGGAGATGATCCGGGTCGCGTCGTCACTGGGTTCAGAGTGTGGA
>JAYVDN010000543.1:0-4712 GCA_043749385.1 Polaromonas sp. | reverse complement strand
AAATTGATGCCGCTGATCGCGTGCATGATCCCCCTTGGTTCACTGGCACAGGCCCTACCCACGAGCCCGGCGGACCCAGCTATTCCGCCCGTGATGCTTAGCACCACTGATTTGATCGCATCGCCGTCGTTGCCGCGCCATAGCGTAGAAATTTACACCAGTCGGCATCGCCTGACGGCGGGCTACGCCGATTGGAGCGAAATAGGGCTTCGGGGAAATTATGAACTTGGCGCGAATCTGCTCCAAATGGAACTTGCAACCATGCGCCGGTTCAGTGAATCAGGGACTTACGTGGGTTTAGGTGACACAGTTACCATCAATCCTGACTGGTTTGCCACACTTTCGGTGGGAGCCGGAAACGGTGCCTCTTATTTACCGCGGTACCGTGTCGACGGTTTTATTAACCGGAAACTCCTGCCGAAAAAAAATCTTGTTGCCACGCTCGGTATGGGTTACTACAGTGCGCCAGATGGGCATGCGGATCGGACAGTGAGTATGGGAGCCACTTACTATTTCTCTGAGCCCTGGATTGTGCAAGGCGAAATTAAATTTAATACCAGCAATCCAGGCAGTGTAAACACGCGACAACAGTTTATTGCGGCCACTTGGGGGCGAGACAAACAAACCCAAATCACAGGCCGGTATGCGTGGGGTTCTGAAGGGTATCAATCGATTGGCGCGGGCGCGGCCTTGGTGGATTTTCGCAGCCATCAAACCAGTCTGGCGGTCCGCCAGTGGGTAGGTAACCATTGGGGGCTCTCGGCCAGCGCCGAGCGCTATAAAAACCCGTTTTACCGAAGAGGCGGCATTAACGTCGGCTTTTTCTGGCAGTTTCAATGAAAGCGCTCGACATGCTAAGGCTGGAGCCCAGTCACGCCTATGTGATTGATGCTGCGCGTGCACAGTTGGATCACGCCCGGGCCGTGGCTAAGAAATCGCCATCACCAAGAGATTTGCATCGACTGCACTTTTCTTTTTGGACAATGCTTGAACTGACGATGATGGTGGCTTTGCCCACGGCTGCATTAGTCTGGTTTAAACCGCTGCTCATGCAGTTTTGGTTTGACACGATCGTTTGGTGGTCGGCTCAGCTACAGTTTCCTGCGACTCTAAAAATTGTCAATGGGATCGGGTCTGTGCAGTGGGACACGGTGTATGCCAGTTCGCTGGTACCCACAGCTGTCAATGGCGCTGTCACTGCGTCTTTGGTCATTGCAGCGTATACAGGTACTTTTTGGATGACTGATCGCCAGACGCCTCTTAAGTACCTTGTGCGATTGTTGTGCCTGGTTCAAGCCAGTGCGTTGTTGTTTTTTATGTTTCTTCCGTCGCTGTTCTCCTATACGTTAGCGGGCCACGTCACCGCCATGCTGGAGGCCGGGTATTACCTTATGTTGGCTGTCCCATTGCTATTGGCCTTGGGTTGGGGTGTCCTGCAGGTGCCGACCTACCAAAAGCTGATGTATCCGGGCTTCATAGTGGTTTACTTCGCGCTCATGGTGCCCCATAAAGCGCTGTTGCACGCGTTGATATTGCAGCATTTCTCAGTGCTTTTCATGCCATTTTTGTATCTTTGTTTTGGTACGGTATTTGACTTGATGGTTTTTGTGGCGCTGTACTCTTGGCTAGCGAGCATGGCCCCAGCGCATGCACTTGATCAAGGCATAACGCCGTGAAGCTGCGTTACCCCGCTATCGCACCCAAAGTATGGGCACTTCTAGTAGCTTTGGGTCTGCTTGGAGTGATAGCGACCCTTTACGCCGAATCGCTAAAGGTGCAGCCTACTATTGTCTTGCTCATACCTGGTGCCCACGCTTTGTCTGATCCAGTTACGCAAGCCTGGTTGGACGCGTCTCGGGAAGAGGGACTTCCCATGGTGGCAATGACAGATGACGAGTTCATGCGCTATGGTGGCAATCACCAATCAATTGCTGGAGTCATCGTTCCAGACTCAGTACATAAGCACGCATCTGATTTGTTGGTAAATTTGCTGCACACCTATGTGCGGGGTGGCGGAAACCTGTTCGTCGCTTTCGATGCTGCGCTTCTGGACACAGACAAAGGCGGCTATGCCCCAGACCAATCGAGGTTGTCTTCACTGGTTGGAGTTCGGTATGCCATGTATGGAGCACTACAGGAGAAAATGTTTGGTCAAGGCGCCGTTTTTGGTACGCGTCACAGTGCGGCGCAGTTGAGCATACAACCTGGTAAATTTGACTTCCAAGACACCTCGTTGGACGCGGTGGGTGAGCTCACCACCTATGGCTATCAGCAACTGGAACACAGCTACTACCGTACAGAGCCACAGTCCAGCGTGCAGTCATTGCTTCGATCTTCTCAAAATGACGTTATTGCACGCGTTAACAGTTTTGGTAAAGGTAAAGTGTTATTTGCCAACTTGCCTTTGGGTTATCTTAAAACCAGAACCGATAGCTATCTGTTGCATCGGTTGCTAGGCTATTTTGCGGTTGATATGCTGCGTCACCCTCGCTTGGCGGCCGTCCCTGGTGCACAGGGCGGTATGGTGCTGAACCTGCATATAGACTCCAACGCAGCTCAGGCTCCCCTGCTGCAGCTTGAAGACACGGGTTGGTTTAAAAGCGGACCGTTTTCCATCCACGTCACTGCCGGCCCAGATTCCCAGGCGACGGGTGACCGCTTGGGCCTGGATGTAGACGGTAATCCCACAATGCAAGATTTTTTGAGACGCCAAGCGGCATTGGGTCACGAAATCGGTAACCATGGCGGCTGGATCCACAATCTATTCGGTCACCAAGCCAACGAGACCAATAGCGCCGAGTTTGCGCCGTATCTAGAGCGCAACCACGCTAGTATCTCAACAGTGATAGGAAAGGTGGCACGTACGTATTCGGCCCCAATGGGAAACCAGCCCATGTGGTCGACGCGGTGGCTTGATCGGGCTGGTTTTTTAGCGTATTACTTTACTGGAGACAATGGCCTGGGGCCAACACGTTCTTACTACGAAGGTAAGAGGCCTGAGTCGAGGCTGTGGGCGTTTCCCGTGTCGAATTTTTTGAAGATCGCTACCTTTGAAGAGTTGGACGCCGCAGAAGCATCCAGCACTTCGGAAAGTCAAATGAGCCAGTTTCTCAGCGACCTGGCCAGCTATGCATCAGACCAGCATGTGGCAAAGCTATTTTACTTTCACCCGCCAGCGGCAGCGCGTTACGCGCCATCCATAGAGCAATTGATGCTAAAAACCAGCGATCTGGCCAACCAAGGCCGCTTTCGCTGGTACACCATGGAGCAATTGGCGACGTTTCTCAATCGCCGGGAGCAAGCCTCGTGGCGCATAGTTGGCGCATCTGCCAACAAAAAAGTGCTATCAGCATCAAGCAATGCCAATCTGCGAGAGCTCAGCTGGATCTTCCCTCAAGGCAGCGCGAGCCGATTTAAAGTGACAAAAGGCGTTGCCGCGGTGCGCAAAGACGCTCAGAACTGGATCGTGACTGCAGGCGATTGCACGTCGTTGGAAGTCGAATTGCAATCCAATTGAGTGCTGGTGCAGTATAAATTTGATAGCTGCTCCCGCAATATTTTAAAGGGCTGCAGCGCAATTTAGTTGGTAAATGGGCCTCCCAGCGGCCCATTTTTGACCTTTTTTCGTTGCGCCTACAGAATCTGCATTCCCGCTGCCAACGATGCAGGTGCCTTGTTACTGGCACCCGCCTATTCGCTTGCACACTGCAAACGACGGACTACGGTTTTTTGGCGAGCTGCGTCGCTTGGTCGATCTGCTCAAGAAGTCGCTCAGGCTGTGTTTCCTGCTCTAACGCCGCCAAGTCAGGATGCTCTTCAAAATCAGCACCCACTTTGAGTGCAATACTGCGCAGCATTTTCAGCATCTGCGTATTCTCCTGCTCGGTCAGCAGATTGATCTGCAGGTCCAGGTGGCTGCGCTGCTCGGTCATGCGCGTTTCATGGTTTTGGCTGATGAGCATGAATGCAGCCAGGAAAATGGCCTCCAGCGACACCGAAAATGTAAGCAGCGGGAACGGAAATGGGTCAAAGTGCGTGCCGCTCAAGTCCAATGTGTTGGCAAGTACCCAGATGGTAAACCACACAACGTGAATCCATACAAATGACATGCTGCCACAAAATTCAGCAACTTTTGTGGCGACCCTCTCGCCTGAGCTGATGCCCGATTTAGCCGCCTGCTCTTGCGCAAGAATCATGCGCAGGTTTCGTCCAGTCAAATCATCGATTGACTGTGGATGTTCAGTGGCGGATGCAGTGGAAGCGGATTTTGACATCATGATTTTCCTTCACAGCAATCATTGTCTGATTTATTGCTGCGTCAAAAAGAGGAGTGGTGTGGAAACCTGCGCTTCCGACAGAAAAATGCGGCGACCTCCTACAATAAAAAATCTGTGTCTTTAGCAATCCTGCAGCCAACAAAAGATATCGCCTCTACCCTATTCAAAGTTGGGAGCGAAGCAATGCTGAAAATCTCTCGCCCATTTTTTCTGTAAAAGGCCGATTTTTCCAGTCGTCGTAGGTGACCGGCCGCGCCAGCGCCAGGTCAGCCTCAAATATAAAGCGCTGTTGCATTGCAAAA
Source organism: Polaromonas sp. (assembly GCA_043749385.1). Classification (GTDB taxonomy): domain Bacteria; phylum Pseudomonadota; class Gammaproteobacteria; order Burkholderiales; family Burkholderiaceae_C; genus JAAFIP01. The sequence goes on along the minus strand of JAYVDN010000543.1, from coordinate 133 downwards.
TCGCCGTCCATGATGTTGAGAGTAGCCTCGTCGTTGAGGCGGAATGAGCGATTGTCAAAATTGGTGGAGCCCACCGACACCAACAGGTCGTCTACAACCATCACCTTGCAGTGGTACATGGTGGGCCGGTATT
>JAYVDN010000542.1:0-2361 GCA_043749385.1 Polaromonas sp. | reverse complement strand
CGGTTTCGATGTTGACAAAGTCTTTGAGTGAGTCCAGCAAGGGCTGCTTTTGTGCGGCGGCGGCGCTTTGCACCGCAGCGTCGGGTAACGTGGCTAATTGGGCGTGGGCTGTGGCTGATAGCAATGCCGCGCTAATGAGTGCAGCGGTCAAAAGGCGATGGGGTCGCATGGGTGTCTCCGGGTTGTTTATATCACCAGCATAGCGCAAAGTGCTTGCATGCGACACGTTAAAGCCGTTCTTGCGCGCTAAGATGCGAGGTTTACAACGGAGACAAACATGCACACCAAAAAGAAGTTAGCCACGCTGGCCCTCGCTACCCATTTGCTGCTGACAGGCCTGGCGCTGGCCCAACCGCTGCCCACGGCAGCCCCCGAAAGCGCGGGATTTTCCAGCCAACGGCTGAAAAATATCGATGCTTTCTTTGCCAGCGAGATTGCGCAAAAGCGTGTGCCTGGTGCCGTAGTAGCTATCGCGCGCAATGGCAAGCTCGTGTACTTCAAGGCCTTTGGCCAAGCCGACCCGATCAAGGGCACGGCGATGAATACGGAGACCATTTTCCAGCTTGCCTCCATGACGAAGATCCAGGCCGCAGTAGGCGCGCTGGCCCTCACTGAGCAGGGCAAGCTGCCGCTGCAAAGCAAGCTGGCCGATTACTTTCCCGCTTTTGGCGCCATGGCCGTAGGCGTGCCTACGCCCGACGGAAAATTTACCACCGAGCCACAAAAGCGCCCGATCCTTATCCACGATCTGTTTCGTCACACATCCGGTTTGACCTACGGTGGACGACCCGATGGTGGCAGCCCCATCGCAGCGCAATGGCCCAGCGGCGGCGCAGCGCAAACCATGGGCAGCGCCAGTGAGTTTGCCAACGCCCTTACCAAGCTGCCGCTGGTGTACCAGCCGGGCACGGTGTTTGAGTACAGCCTGTCGTTTGACGTGCTGGGCGCGGTGGTAGAAAAGATCAGTGGCACCAGCTTGGGTGGCCATCTAAGCGAGACCGTGTGGAAGCCTTTGAAAATGGCAGACACCACCTTTCGCCCCACCGAGGCCCAAATGGCCCGCGTGGCCCGCCCATTCCCTAACAACCCGCTGGACGGCAAGCCGCAGTCCATCGCCGCGTTGACCCGCGCAGCCACCTACGACTGCGCCGGTGCCTGCGCCTTTGGCAGTATGGGCGACTACATACGCTTCGGGCAGATGCTGATCAACGGCGGCAGCCTGGAGGGGGCGCAAGTACTCAGCCCCGCTACGGTGCAACTGATGACCAGCGACCATCTTGGAGCAAGCATCCAAAACCGCGTGGCCAATGTCGAGCCGCACAGGGGCGGCTATGGCTTTGGCCTGGGTGTGGCGGTGCGCATGCAACCCGGCCTGGCAGCAGTGCCGGGCAACCCGGGCGAGTACAGCTGGAACGGTGCCAACGGCACAGGCTTTTTTGCCGATCCAAAAGAGCAACTGGTCGTTGCCTATGGAACCGCTGCACCGGGCGAGCTGCGCAAGTACTACCGCGAGCAGGTGCAAAACCTGGTGTACGGCGCACTCAGCCGCTAAGATGGCCACACTACCTCTGGAGTTCTGAATGCAAACCACGTCGCCCGGCTACCAGCCATTTCTTCGTAAAACCCACTTGCTTTTGATAGCATGGGCTGCTGCGGTTTTCGTGCCCAGCGCGCTGGCGCAGGGTGGCGTAACCTTTCCCAGCAAGCCAGTGCGCATCGTCGTGCCGCAAACACCTGGCGGCGCGTCAGACGCGCTGGCGCGCATTGTGGGGCAAAAACTGTCGGAGAAATGGGGGCAGCCGGTGGTGATTGAAAACCGCGCCGGAGCGGGCGGCAATATTGGCATGGACGCGGTGGCCAAGTCGCCCGCTGACGGGCATACGCTGCTCATGTCTTACGTGGGGTCGCACGCCATCAACGTGAGTATTTACAAAAAACTGCCCTTTGACCCGGAGGCTGATTTTGCCGCCGTGGCCACGCTGGCCAATGTGCCTTTTGTGGCGGCGGTCAATGCCAAAGTACCTGTGACTAGCATGAAAGAGCTGGCGACGTACGCGGCTAAAAACCCGGTGTCCTTTGGCTCAGCGGGCAATGGCTCGGTGAACCATTTGCTAGGTGAGATGTTCAACACCTACAACGCTGGCGGCGCGGCTAACAGTGCCAGCAAGATGCTGCATGTGCCGTACAAGGGCGCAGCGCCCGCGCTCACCGACTTAATCTCAGGGCAAATTCAGCTGGTGTTTACCAGTTTGCCGTCGGTGGCGCAGCACATCAAAGCAGGCACGGTCAACGGCCTGGCCGTGACGGGCTCCAAGCGTGCGGCGGCGTTTAAAGACATTCCCACCATTGCCGAGTCGGGCT
>JAYVDN010000541.1:0-3276 GCA_043749385.1 Polaromonas sp. | reverse complement strand
CTGGGCTATCACGCGCTCGGGCATGGCCAGCGCGGCATCGGGCGTTTTCCACCAAACGTACTTGCTGGCAAAGCTCTTTAATGCGTCGATGTCAATACTATCCATAGGGGAAATTACACCTCGGTTGGGTGATGAAAACAGATGCAATTTTACGCCTGCTGAGGGTGAAAAACAACTCTTATGGCCTTTGCCATTACCACCGCTCAGGCAGCTTTTTCAGCAGCCACATCACCCGAGCGTCGCTGCGCATGTAGCCGCCTTTTTCCAGGTCGCGTAGCAGCTTGCTGACCATCTCGCGGCTGGTGCCTATGCGCTGGGCTAGCTGGGCGTGGGTGGTGCGGGCGGGGATTTTTTGTTGGCCTTTTAGCTCGCCTTCGGTTATGGCGGGCTCGGCCAGCTCTTGCAGCACTTGCACCAGGCGGCCGTAGGCGTCTAGCAGGGCCATGTTGCGCACGGTGGCGGTGGCGGTGCGGGCGCGGGTGGTGATTTTGCAGATCAGCTCGTAGGCCAGCTCGGGGCTGGTGGCCAGCAGGGCGCGTACACGGGTTTGGGTGAGCACGCTGCAGGTGCAGGCGGTGGAGGCTTCTACGCTGGCCGAGCGCGGCCCGCCGTCTAATGACATCTCGCCAAAGTAGTCAGGCGCGCTGATGGTGCCGTAGGTTACCTCGCGGCCCTGGCCGTCGGTGCCGTACACGCGCACGCTGCCGGTCAGCAGCACCAGCAGGGTGTCGCCCATATCGCCCTCGCTCAATATGACGGCCCCCTTTTTGTAGCTGCGCTGCGTGCCAGCGTCGGCCAGGGTGGCGATGGTGGGGCTGAGGCGCTTGGGGGTGGCAGGGAGGGAGGGAGGGGCTGCTGTAGGCATGGCCGCATTATGCAGGGTGCGCGGCTGCGCCCTGGGGCAGCTCAGGGCCAGTGGTGGCAACGTGGCAGCCCCAGGTTTGATCCCCATTCTTCTATTTACACACTATCTATTTAATAGCTGCTACCGCGATATTCTATTGGGCTGCAGCCTAGTTGGTACCTTAAAAACGGCTTGCAAGTGGCTAAATTGGCCGTCAAAAGCCAATTTCCAAGCCGTCCGAGCCTCTGAAGCCTTGAAAATTGCCCGTTTTTGGCTGTTTTTAGCATGCTAATCGGGCTGCAGGCCAATAGAATATCGCGGGAGCAGCTACGAAATGTGTAGTGCTTAGCTATGCCAGCCCGCGCGTTTAAAACGAAAAAAGCCGTGCAGAGAACACTCTGCACGGCATTGTTTTTAGCAGCGCCCGTTTTGCAGAGCGCTTGGGGCGGGACGCTCTAGCGGCGCACGATGACTAAGTTGCCGCCGGGTGCGGGCAGGCTGTAGGTGCCGCTGCCCAGGCCCGTCATGAAGTTCAGCGTGCCATCCCTTGGGTTGCCGTTCACCGTGCCGCTAAAGGCTCCTGTGGCGGGGTCGGTGATGCTAAAGGTGCAAGTGAGAGCTGCGCCAGTGGCCAGATCGCTACAGGTGGTGGTGCCGTTGGCTCCTATGTTGCGGACGACACCGCCTGGTGTACCCGTTGCATCGCGTGAATCCCAAATGCCTTGGTAGGAGGCTGCGGTGAGCGCCAAGGGTACTTCGGGGTTGACGGCGGGCAGGCCTAGGTGCGCCAGCAATGCGTTTGAGGCCGTGGTGTTCAGGCGTGCTGCATTGGATACGGTCAGCTTGTCTTGGTAGCCAAAATACACTTGCCCACCGCGCTGAACGAAGGTACGGGTGAAGGTGAAGGGCGCTGCTTGAGCGGGTGGGTTGCTCAGGGTTAAAACGCGGGCATCGCCCAAGGTAGTGATGGTGTAGTTACCTGCTCCGATGGCGGTGCAGTTGCGCGGCCCTCCGTTTGTGGCGCGCTGTTTGCATGCGTAGTACGTCACGGGGTTGACACCTGCGCCTGTAAATGCCAGTCGTATCGGCGTGTTGCCTGAATACCAAGTTGTAGGCGTTCCGCCGGTGCTGGCGGTGCCCAGAGTACCTATGCCTACCGTGCTGTTGCCCCACCATTCGTCCTGCACTTCACCGCTGCCAAAGGTTACGCCGTTGACAGTGCTGCTGCCAGGGTTGTAAATGCAAGGTGTGCCCTTGAACAGACTGACCATAGATTCCAGCGTGGCGTTGCGGTTAGTTGGATTAATCAAGGTCTCGGATGCGTTGCAACCCACGCCAGCCGCTTGCGTGCGGCTATCTCCGCCAGCAGCCACTGCTGCGCTGTAGTTGAGTAAAAACGAGTTGCTGCCTGGCGCGTAAGCTTGCGGCACGGTTTGCGGCGTCGTAGTCTGGTAGTAGAGCAGTGAACCAGCAGGGAATGTGGCACTGCCTAGCACGGTGGCACTGTTGGTAATCGACAGGTTGGTGTAGCCAGCAGTGCGGATTTGGTCATACACCAGCTTCATGCTTTTACCGGCGATGTCAAAGGTGGTGCGGCTGCTCTTGTTAGTGGCGTAGTTGTTGCAATAGTTGCTGGCGCTGTTGCCTGCGGCATCGCGCACGGCGGATACAGACTCAAAATTAAGATTGCATGTCTCCCATGCGCTGCCTGTCCAGTGCAGGTTGGCCTGGTCTTGCGGATTGGTGCCAAAGTTCCACTGTGCAATAGCGCCATTGTTGTTGCGGAACCTACGGTCTACAAACTTAATGTTGTTGGCGGCATCAGGCGTGTTTTGCACTAGGCTGGCAGTCAATATGCGCGAGACCCAGCTAGTGGCGCTGGTGTAGGTCAGGCTTGCCAGTTGGATAAAGCCTGCAGTAGGCGGCGCAGCCGTAACCGTCCCCGCGCTGGTCGCAGTACTGGCATTAGATACTTGCTGATTGTTAATACCCACCAATGTAGGAATCGATGAGGTAGTCAACAAAGAGCTGCTCAACGCCGCTACCACAGCCGCCTCTTTAGCCGCAGTCGTCAGCGTCGCATTAGCCGGGTCGCTCAGCGCGGCTACCAAGGCCGGCAGTATTTGCAACAAGCGCTGGTTAATGGCGCGGTTGATGTCAGCCTGGGTAATCGGTGCGTTGTCAATGGCCGGTGTCCCCACCGTGCTGGCCAGGTTGCTCACCTGTGCCTGGGTAGTCACCACAGCCATACGGGCCACCACTTTGGCGCTGGGGCTGCCGTCGGTAGGCGCGGGCACCTTGGTGAAGTCTTGGAACAGCGAGGCGGTAATGCCGGTAGACGACTGCACCGCGCTCTCGGCCTCCGCCACCGTCACGCCAGTGCTGGCCACAGCCTCTTGCACCAAGTGGGTCAGCGGGCTGATCAGCGCCGC
>JAYVDN010000540.1:0-3721 GCA_043749385.1 Polaromonas sp. | reverse complement strand
TGCATCTCCGTTTCTCCTAGGTATGGGGGTGTCAATACAATACCCTAAGAGGAGTGTGGATAGTTGTATGCCACCCGAAACGGAAAAGAGCCAAAAATGGCATGCGAAAAATGCTCCATTACCCTAGAAAATTCAGACCACGGCTTTCGGGTCATTACTTATAACTACAGGGTTTGTACAGCATCGCTTTGTAGTGTAAATACCGTCATGCGTGATATTATTCACAGACAAAATGATGTGAGCAACACCATGTTTAAGAAATTTTTAGGCACTCGTGAACTGTCTGCCACCCAAGACCCCAATGCCGCAGCTTTGCATGAGATGGAGGCGCTGGACGCAACGCTGCTGATTGAATTTTTATGCACGGCGGAATGCATCACGCCCATGACCCGCCAAGAGGCAAAGATTGCCAGCAGCTACATGCGCGCGCGCCAATACACCGATGGTGACACCATCCTCAAAGAAGGTGACAAATCCAACACTAACTACATGCTGTGGATACTGGACGGTGAAGCCGTGGTGGAGGCACTGTCCACCAATCTGAGCAGCCCTATCACTGTCACGGTGCTGGGCCCCGGCACCACGCTGGGTGAGCTGAGCCTGATGGATGGTGGCTTGCGGTCTTTGTCTTGCACCGCCGCTGGCAACACACGCTGTGCAACGCTCACCAAACGCATGCTGCAAAACATGGCGCTGGACCACCCGGAAGTGGCCACCAAGCTCATGTCGATCATTTTCATCGGTGTGTCTGTGCGCCTGCGTGATTTGACCGAAAAGCTCAAGCGCTACGTGCGTCTGAACCAAACCATGAACGAAGAGTTGCGTGAAACCATGACCATGCAAGTCTTGCGTTAAACCTGTCTGCCGCGCTCTGCTACCGCCGCCGTATGCCCACCCCCAGTGAACCTTCTCGCGTCTCAGCATGGCTGACCACGCTAGGACTGCAAAGCTACGAGAGCGCTTTTCAAGACAACGACATCAGTTTTGAGCTGCTGCCCGAGATCACTGCAGAGGATCTGCGTGAGCTGGGTGTGAGCTCGGTAGGGCACCGGCGTGCGCTGCTGCAGGCGATTGCTGCGCTGGGACAGCCGCCGTCTGCGGCTGACGCAGCTGTGACCCGTCCATCCAACGTCTCCCTCACAGCGCCCACCGCCGAGACGGAACTGGCCACGGCAAACTTGGTAGCGCAAAGCGTAAGCAACCACCAGCACCGTTTGCTCACCGTGATGTTTTGCGACCTGGTGGGCTCTACCGAGCTGTCTGGCAGCTTAGATGCCGAAGATTTACAAACGCTGGTGCAAGCCTACCGCGAGTGCATTCGCGCGGTGGTGCAAAAACACAAAGGCTATATCGCGCAATATTTGGGTGATGGCGTGCTGGTGTACTTTGGCTACCCCAGCATCAGCGAGTCCGATTGCGAGCGTGCTCTGCGCGCCGCACTGGACGCGCTGCGTGCCATCCAGCGTGTGCAACCGATAGCCGGCGTTCACCTGCAAGTGCGCATGGGTTTGGCCACCGGCACCGTGGTCATAGGCCAGCTGGTGGGCGCGGGCGATACCCATGAGATAGGCGCTGTGGGCGAAACACCCAACCTAGCCGCGCGCATGCAAAGCCTGGCCGCACCGGGCGGGATAGTAGTGTCAGATGCTACCCGCGATGCTGCGGGTGATTTGTTTGCCTTTCGCAGCTTGGGGACTGTGCAGGTGAAAGGCAGCGCCACGGCTGTGAACGCCTGGGAGTTGTTGTCCGAGCAGCAAAGCCAAAGCCGCTTTCAAGCCACACGTGGGCGCAGGCGTATTGGCCCGTTGATTGGCCGCGATGTGGAGCTGACTTTTCTACGCGACAAGTTTGAGCGCTCACGCAGTGGGCGCGGCCAGGCCATTTTGCTGCGCGGGGATGCCGGTACCGGCAAGTCGCACCTGATCACCCGCCTGTATGCCGATGTGGGCCCGAGCCACTCTAGCGCGCCGGTCTTGCAATGTTCGCCCGATTACAGCCAAACCCCTCTGTACCCCTGCATTCAACATATCGAAGCCGCCGCCAAAATTCGCTACGAAGACAGCGACTCGGAAAAGCAGCGCAAACTGGAAGCCCTCGCTGTGCAGTATGGCCTGGGCAGCAACGAAGATTTTTTTGCGTTAGCCGAGTTGCTGGGCTTGCGCAGCATCAGCGCCCCGCAGATGGCGGGCCTGAGTGCCGATACGGTACGTAGCCGTATCCAGAGCGCTCTGTTGCGCTGGCTGCATAGCCTGGTGCGGGAGCGTACCCTGGTGGTAGTGGAAGACCTGCACTGGTCTGACCCCAGCACCAACGAGCTGCTCAGCCGCTTCGTCAGCGAGCTGCCCCGACAAAGCGCCATGCTGATCGCCACCTCCCGGCCCACCAAAGACAAAATGTTCAGCGATGGTGCCCATGTCAGCGTGCTGCACCTGGACCGTTTGCCCGAGGCCGACATGCGCGCCATTGTCTCGGCCTTGGCCGCCCCCCGGCAAATGCCTGAGACGCTGATGCGCCAGATTGTCGACCGCTCGGATGGAGTGCCCATTTTTGCGACCGAACTGGCGCATGCGCTGCTGCTGCGCGACGACTTCGACCATCCCGGTGGAGCCAAAAGCATTCCATCTACCTTGAGCGATATTTTGCTGGCCCGCCTGGACCAGTTGCAGCATGGCCGCATGACGGTGCAGCAGGCCGCCGTGCTGGGGCGTGAATTTGACATGGCGCTTTTGGTAGCCTGCGCCAAAGACTTGATGGAAGACACCCAGGCCGCCATCGAAGAGCTGCTGGACACACAGCTTTTTGTACAGCGCAACACGCCCAACGGCATTGTGCTGAGCTTTGACCACATGCTGGTCAAAGACGCGGTGTACCAGCGCATGCTGCGCGCCGACCGCGTGCGCCTGCACGCCAAAGTGGCGCAAGTGATGGAGCAAGAATTTGCTGTGTCCATCACCAGCGCGCCCCATCTGCTGGCCACGCACCACACCGAGGCGGGCAACTTGGAGCGCGCGGTGCACTACTGGGAGCGGGCGGGCGAGCTGGCGGCCAACCAGTTGGCACCCAAGGAAGCGGTTGCGCACTACAGCCAGGCGCTGGACATGCTCAAACAGATGCCCGAGAGCCGGCAGCGCGATGAGCGCGAGCTGGTGATCAGTATGGACTTGGCCGGCCCGTTGATTGCCACCCGGGGCGTCGGCTCTCGCAAGTTGGTCAACGTGGTGGAGCGCGCCTACGACTTGTGCCAACGGGTGCCTGACAGCCCCTACCAGGTCTCCGTGCGCTACCTTAAATGGTCGGTTGCGCTGGGCGGCTGGCACTTGGCGGATCTTCGGGCTTTGGCCCTGCAAGTGCAAGATACGGCCCAGGGGCAGGACGACATTGCCCGGCTGCTGGCACACCGCGCCATGGGTTTCACCAGCATGATCCAAGGTGATTTGGTGACCGCGCAAAAGGAGTTCGAATCCTTCTTAGCCCTGTACGACCCCGCGTTGCACGCCAACTCCGTCAACTTCAGGTTCAGTTCCAACAACCACCTGTGCTCTGTGCTACTGGCGCTGGCCACCACTTGCACATTGCGCAACCTGGCCGATGCTGCAGACCACTGGCGGGACCAGGCCCTGCTGCACGCCCAGCGCAGCCAAAACCATATCTCGATTTGCCAGGCTTTGGTGTTTTGCGGCGGCCATGTCAGCGGTATGTTGCGCCGCCCCAAAGATATGGC
>JAYVDN010000539.1:0-1758 GCA_043749385.1 Polaromonas sp. | reverse complement strand
GGCGCGCTCCAAAGAGCTGGGCCACGTGGGCGGGGTACTGAGCACCTCGTGGCTGATCGCCATTGTGTTCTGGATCGGCTGGGCCTCGGGCGAGACGGTAGCCACCGCGCTGTTTGCCATCGTGGCTTTTTTTGCGCTGCGCGAGTTTGTCACCCTTTCGCCCACCCGCAGGGGCGACCACCGCAGCCTGATTTTGGCGTTTTTTGTGGTGCTGCCAGTGCAGTTCTGGTTGGTGGCTACGGCGCGCTTTGACTTGTTCAGCGTATTCATACCGGTGTATGTGTTTTTGCTGATCCCCGTGGTGAGCGCACTGGCCAACGACCCGCACCGCTTTTTGGAGCGCAACGCCAAGCTGCAATGGGGCATCATGGTGTGTGTGTATGGGCTAAGCCACGTACCCGCGCTGTTGCTGCTGGATTTCCCGGGCTGGGATGAGCGCAAGAACGCGTTTTTGGTGTTTTTCCTCGTATTCGTGGTTCAAATGTGCATGGTGGCGCAGTACTTGGCGCAGCGTTTTATCAAACTAGCGCCGCAAGCGCCCTTGGTCAGCCAGAGTTTTAACTGGACCAGTTGGGGCATAGGGGTGGTGGTGGGCGGCTTGGTGGGCGGCGCGCTGGCGGGCATCACCCCTTTCAAACCCGGCCAGGGCATCGCCATGGCCTTGATAGCCTGCGTAGCGGGCACTTTGGGGCACCTGGTAATGAAAGCCCTCAAACGCGACCGGGGCGTGACGCACTGGGGCGGCACGGTATCGGTCACAGGCGCCACCGGGCTGCTCGACAGGATCGATGCCCTGTGCTTTGCAGCCCCGGTGTTTTTCCATTCGGTGAGATGGTATTTCGGCCTCTAGCCCTTTAGAATATCGCGGGAGCAGCTATTGTAAATATAGCGTTTCGCCACCCCTTTAAGAGATCTATTTTGCGCATACTTGGCATCGACCCCGGCTTGCAAACCACTGGTTTTGGCGTCGTCGACCTGCAAGGCCAGCACCTGCAGTATGTCGCCAGCGGCACCATCAGCACCCTGCATTTGCCACGCGGTGACCTGCCCGCCCGCCTGAAAGTGTTGTTTGAGGGCGTGCGCGAGGTGGTGGCCACCTACCAGCCCGAGGCCTCATCGGTAGAGATCGTGTTTGTCAACGTCAACCCCCAGGCCACACTGCTGCTAGGCCAGGCGCGCGGAGCCTGCGTCACGGCCCTGGTGTCGGTAGATTTACCCGTAGCCGAGTACACCGCTCTGCAAATGAAGCAGGCGGTGGCAGGCCACGGCAAGGCCGCCAAGGCCCAGGTGCAAGAGATGGTGATGCGCCTGCTAAAGCTCCCCAGCCTGCCCGGCAAAGACGCTGCTGACGCACTGGGCCTGGCCATCACCCATGCGCATGCGGGAGCAGCCCTGCAGCGCCTGGCCGCTGCTACCTCGTCATTGCCACGCAACAGTGCGGCGTACAAGGCAGGACGCAGTTACTAGGTTTAGGGTTCTGCTGCCAGTTTGAACGGGTTGGAGCGTACTAGGGGGCGATTTTGGTCAAACCATTCGCTACATATTTCGTAGCTGCTCCCGCGATATTCTATTGGTCTGCAGGCCGATAAGCATCTATAAAACGGCTCCCAAACCGGCTAATTTGCAGTTTTCAGCCGATTTACCGGCCCCCAAAGGCTCCCATACGCTCAAAAACCGCAATTTTGACCGAGTTTTAAGGTATCAATCAGGCTGCAGCCCAATAGAATATCGCGGGAGCAGCTATGTAATATGTAGCGA
>JAYVDN010000538.1:0-3622 GCA_043749385.1 Polaromonas sp. | reverse complement strand
CAACGGCATTGAGTACGGCATGATGGCGGCGCTGGCTGAAGGGCTCTCGCTCCTCAAAGGCAAGAAAGAGTTTGACATTGACTTGGCCGACGTGAGCGAGCTGTGGCGGCACGGCTCGGTGGTGCGTTCTTGGCTGCTAGACCTGACGGCGGACACCCTGAAGACTGATCAAAATTTGGACAGCATCCGCGCCCATGTGCCAGATTCTGGAGAAGGGCGCTGGACGGTGAACGAATCTATCGAGCAGGGCGTGCCGACCCCCGTGATGACGATGGCGCTGATGTCGCGCTTTGCCAGCCAAGGCGCGGACGATTACGCCAGCAAGCTGCTGGCCAAAATGCGCCAAGGGTTCGGTGGGCATGCGGTGACGGCTGCGCCCGCATCCTGATGCCCTTCACTGGCACTCTGGCGCTCGGCACCCATCAACCGTCTGCACTTTGCCACGATAGGGTGAGCTTACTTTGCTAGCCGCAGAATTTCGTCCCAGTGCGCATCCTCCACGGGCGTGATGGACAGGCGGTTGCCGCGTTGCAAGATGCGCAGGTCAGTCAGCGTGGGCTGGGCGCGCAGGGTGGCCAGGGAGATGAGGGTCAGCTTGCGTACCAGTTGCACGTCTACGTGCAGCCAGCGGGGGTTGTCGGGCTTGGCGGCAGGGTCAAAGTATTTGCTGTGCGGATCAAACTGCGTAGCATCAGGGTAGGCGGTGCGGCTGATTTTGACGATGCCTGCGATGCCGGGCTGGGGGCAGGAGGAGTGGTAGAAAAAAGCCAGGTCGCCTAGCTGCATGCCGCCCTGCATAAAGTTGCGGGCTTGGTAGTTGCGCACGCCTACCCAAGGCACAGGTTGTTTGGGGTGGGCCACCAGGTCGTCGATGGCGCAGTCGGCGGGCTCGGACTTCATTAACCAGTAGCGCATGGCCCGCTCTCCTTATTGGCCGGTGGCCGTTACCCCGCAAGTTACCTGAAAAGTATAGCTGCTGCCTGCAGGGAAATTATTTAGAACGATACCACTGCCTTGCAATAGGGGCAGATTGACCGCTGCAAGGCTGGCACAGGATGCAGCACCTGTGGCAGCGGTGCACGCCACAGCTGTGCAGGACAGTCCGGGGGCAATTGGGTCTTTTAGCAGGGCGTTGTTGGCGGCTGCGGGGCCGCTGTTGGTTACCGTTATATCGTAGACCGTTGTTTGACCCGCAGTGACCGTCGTTTGGCCGTTGCTTTTGGTGATACCCAATACTGCGCAGGACAGCACGGTGTTGCTGGCAGCAGCGCTGTTGGGCTGAACAACATAGCCTGCATTGCCTTGCACGCTGGTGCCCTCGGCCAGTGCATCACCGCTAGGGCTGGTGGCGGTAGCGGCGATGGTGCTGGTATTGGTGACGGTTTGCACACACTGGGTGGTGGCGGTCAAGGTGGCTTGCAGGACGTACGTAAGGCTGGCGCCCACTGGAAGGGTGACGCTTTGCGCAATGGCGCCTGAGCCGCTGGCTGCGGGGCAAGTGGTGCCTACGGCGCTACAGGTCCAGGAGCCCAAGGCTATGCCTGCGGGTGCGGGATCGGCAATGGTAGCGGTTGCGGCGTCGTGGGCCGTCAATGGCGCGCGCGTAAGGACAGCAGGGGTGACATTGGCATACACCAAGGTATAGGTCACGCCATTACCTACCGTTTGGGTGCCGGTAGGGTTGACTGATTTGGTGGCCCGCAGATCGATGTCGTTGTCAATGATGGTGTGGGTAAGGCTGGTGTTAAACGCTCCGCCACATGCGGTGGCGTTGGCGTTGACAAAAGGCGCAGCCGCGCCGTTGGGCGGCATAGTGAGCACAATGGTTTCGTTGTCCTCGATGATAGAGTCGTCCAGAATGTTGATGGGCAAGGTGAACAGGTTGTTTGCGATGGCATCGCTGTAGTTACCGGGCGGCACCGTCACGCTAAGGCTGGTGGACGAACCGCTAATGCCCGTGAGGGTAGTGGCACCGCTGAAATTGAAATCACTGCCGAAAGTAGCATTGCCAGCCACCGCCAGCGTAAGCACCAAACCTCCCGCTGGTACGACACCTACCACTTTGATGCGCGGTGCGTTGGCGACGCCCCCTTCGACACTGCTAGTGGCTGCGCCGACGAACTCCACATAGGGTTTGAGGCTAATGTTAATGTCGTCGAGCAAGTTACCACTGCCTGCGCCCCCAGCAGAGCTGACAGCAGAAAAGCCTAAGGCCTGTACCCCGCTGGCGCCTGTGTACGTGTAGGTGCCTGCGTAGCGGGTCCACCCACCCGCGATACCCGTGGCACTGGTAGCCACCGCACCACCACCCGCATTGATCACGCCCGTGCCAGCGGTGTTGGTAGTGACGTCCAGAACAATAGTGTTGGCTGCGCCAATTTCCAACCGCGCGCGATCTGCCCCGCTTCTGCCCCGGTGTGCAAAATTGAAATTGAAGGCCTCACCCGTGTTCATACAAATGTTTTGAAACAACTTGGACAACTGGTAGGCATTCAACTCCGCCAAAATAATGCCCTGCGCTGGCACGACACTATTAAAACTGTTGGCCCACAACTCGATGGGGGTGCAGTTGTATGCGGGAGTGATGCTTCCACCCGCAGGGCAGCCGTTGGCAACAATAGGGTGGGTGGTTTCCCAGCCGGGTATCTCGCCGGCATCCACTGCGATCCAGTTTACAGAAGCAAAAAATGGATTGATTAACGCAGCGCGTGCACCGGTAAAAGGCAACTCAAAGCTGGGGTTAACAATAGAACGCTGGATTTGAGCCTGGGCGGCACCACAGCACGCGACTAAGGTTAGCGCCCAAGCAAAGAGCCATATTTTCCGCAGAGCCACGCTGGTTACCATTTAATTATGGTTGTCCGTCAGAGGACCATAGGGCATCTATTTTTACAAATTTCATTACTTGAATTTACATCGCAAACGCTTCAACACCCATGGAGTATTGCACAATAAGCTCCTCTATTTATAGCTAAATTCACGTCATGTGTTTGACTAATACTTTTCGCTTACGCAGCGTCAATCTGGGCCGCGCGCAGCCGCTGCTGGCGGGTGGGCGTAAGGTGCTGTCGGGCATTGGCAAGCGGGCGGTGGACGGAGCGGTAGCTGTGGGGCGGATGGGGCTGGCCGGAGACGACGTGGCTGACCTGAGCGTGCATGGCGGGCTGGACAAGGCGGTGTATGCCTACCCGCAGGAGCACTACGCGTTTTGGCAAGCGGCGCGGCGCGAGCACGGGGTGAGCCTGTTTGACGAGGCGCTGCCTGCGGGCTTTATGGGCGAGAACCTCACAGTGAGCGGCCTGCTGGAGCAGGACGTGTATGTGGGCGATGTGCTGCAGTTTGCCCATTGCACGCTACGGGTGGCTGCGCCGCGCGAGCCGTGTTTTAAATTTAACGCGGTGATGGGCTTTACCCAAGCCGCCAAGCTGATGGTGACCGAGCGGCGCTGCGGCTGGTACCTGAGCGTGGACACGCCGGGCAGCTTGGCAGCCGGTGAGGCATACACCTTGCTGCCCGGACGGCGTTCACTGTCAATTGCAGATGCGATCTATGGCAAGCGGTCTAAGCATTTGCGCTGAGCAAACTAAAGCCGTGCGTCCAGTGGTTGCGGCTGACTCCGTAG
>JAYVDN010000537.1:0-3601 GCA_043749385.1 Polaromonas sp. | reverse complement strand
ACTTGTGAAGCAGTTTTTAGCCTTTTGTAGCTACAAAAGGGAGAAAAGTGTGTGTTTTTAGTGAACCATCCCTTAAATAGGGGAGCGTTCTCGGTAGCTGTTGCACTTAAAATGTATTAATTGACTACTTTTGATGTAGCGAGAGAAAATTGCTTACAAGTTGTGTAAGAGAGATAGACCCTACCGTCACAAGGTAACCAAGGTGTGATTTAGCACGTAGTCGATGGTGTTTTACGAAGTCGTACGCTTTAGTTTTTGTAAGCCCGTATTACCGGCTTGGGCTACGGCATGGGTCAATTCATTCTTGCTTGCCTGCGTCATCTTGGTAGCGCTGTGCGCTCCAGCGCATGCGGTGCCCCAGATAGCTCTTGACAAGCCACTGCAGTCTTTGGATGTGCGCAGCCGTTGGGAATCTACCTTGGTCGAGGTTCCCGAGCAAGCCAATTCCAAGGCATTTGACCCGCAGGAAGTGTGGCAGTGGCCTGCACAGCGGTTCCAGGCCAAACCACCCAGCGAACGTATCGTGATGGCGGCAAAGCAGCGCTTGGTAGCGCGTTTGCAGCTTGTGTCTGCCCACTCTGGAGAGGGTGTGTATTTGGTCTTCAAAATGCCCCGCTTGGATGCTGTGCACGTGTTTTACCGTTACGGCGATGAGCCTTGGAAGAAGGAGTCTGCCGGGGACACTTTGGCAATGGTCTCATGGCCGTTTTTTGACCGTCAGCCGACCTTTGATTTGCCCCAGAGGGAAGGCATCTTAAGCGTGGTGGTAGAAATGGCCCATATCGGCGTGGTTGACGCACCCGTGTTGCTCGAAAATGCCAACGCATTTCGCCAAGATGGCATCAATGCGGCTATCACCTCAGGATTGCTGATCGGTGTGAACCTGGTGCTGGCTGCGGTGGGTTTTATGGCGGCACTGAACTTTCGCCGCTTTGGGTTTTTGTCCATCAGTTTAATGACTACGTTGATGGCCTTGGTGGTATTTACCAACAGTGGCTTGGCCGGGGTGTATGTGCTGACCGAGAGCTCAGAGTTCAACGACCAGGCCAAGTTTTTAGCCAATACGCTGTTATGTGTGGCTTTTCCGTGGGTGTCGGCGGTGGCTCTGTCGCAGCGGTTTTATGCGCGAGGCTGGTGGTATGTCGCATTGACATGGGCGAGCTTGGGTACTGTGCTGGGTATCTGGCTCATTCAGTATGCGCTGCGGGGCTGGACCTTGTCGCTCGTGCCACTGGTGTTGGCTGGCAGTTTGTTGCTAGCCTTAGCCATGTTGGCGAATGCGCTGGTGCGCGGGCAGGTCTCTGCGCTGGCGGCTACGCCCGGCATAGCGCTGTATGCCGTGTCGCTGCTAGTCCCTTTGGCAGCCTATTTGGGCTTTATGCATAACGATACGGCTGTGCTGGTTGCCTCGCTCGCCACTTTGGTGGCTGCGCTGGTATTTTTGCAAGTGATGGTGAAGCAGTACCGCCAAGGTCGCATGGTGATGGCGCGGGCTAAGACATCAGCCAGCCGCGACGTGTTGACCGGTTTGCTAAATCGCCAAGGCTTTGAACAGGTTTTAGCCAAAAATGTAAATCGCATGCAGGCAGAGAAAATGTACGCTGCATTTTTCTATGTCACGGTGAGCGACGCCCAAACCCTGCAAGAGCGCTTTGGCGATGAAGGTTTTGAAGGCGGTATGGTGCAAATGGCAGCGGCAATTTCATCTAGCGTTTCAGTCGTGGACACTGTAGGGCGAATAGCGCCCAACGCATTTGCCGTCACGGTGCTGATGCCCCGGGATGCGAAGCTGGCCAACGGAATGGCGCAAAAAATACTCACCCGCACCATGTCGCTGGCCAGTCACGGTGCGCCTATGGCGCAAACTGCATGCATTGCGATTGCCTGGTTGCCGATATTTGGCACCCAACTGGCAGACATTGAGCGCCGCGCCACACGGGCGTTGCGCAAAATGGAAGAGGGCAAACGCATTACCTGGGTAGGCGGTGAACACGCGCAAACGGACCTCTCGCAGATGCCAGACGGCACCAGCAACCCGGCTAGCAACCCGGCTGGCAAGCCCCGTAACGGACAAGCTGCCGATGATGATTTGCCCAGCCTGCCGGGCATGATTAACCGCATCGAACGCGAAATGCTCGGCCCTGATACCGAGCAGCTCAAATCAGAGGCCGACCGACTGATGCGGATGATGAAGGCGCAAGCGCAGCAGAGCGATTTTGCCAATACCAAAGCCGAGGCTAGAGAGCCTAAATCCCGCCGGTAGCAGCACGGTGATACCAGTGCGGTGACGATCAGCTGGCCTGGCTGCTCAGTAACTCGGTAAAGCCAGAGATGCGCAGCCAGTGGCTCAATATTGGTAGGGCGCAGATTCAATCTCAGCACTGCGGCCGGCTATCGAATCTGCCAGCAACCGAGCACTACCGCAGCTTAACGCCCAGCCGCTGGAGCCGTGTCCGGTGTTAAACCACAGCCCGGGTATACCGCTGGCACCGATCATGGGTGGGCGGTCTGGCAGCATAGGGCGGGCACCTTTCCACTCTTGCACGCCGTGGCTCATCGTGGCGGCGCCCGGAAACCAGTCTTGCAATACTTGGTACAGCGTGCGCAACGCGCTGGTGCGTTTGGCCTCAGGGCGGCCCCCAATCTCAGCGCTGCCCGCCACGCGTACCCGGTTGCCCAAACGGCTGATGGCCACCTTGTAGTGCTCATCCATCAGGGCGCCGCGCGGTGCGTCCAGCGGCTCGCGTACATGGGCGCTGACTGAGTAGCCGTAGATGCTGGCCATCGGCATTTTTTTGCCTAGCGGCTTGCATAGCTGTGTGCTGGCAGCGCCTGCGCACAGCACGACCGCGTCGAATCGCGTAGCAGCGGGAGCGCTTTGGGAGTTTGTCGGGGCTATAAATAGTGTAGCTGCTTGCGCATGATCGATATGCGCTACAGTGGTGTTGAACTGAAAATCTACACCGTTATCGCGAGCGATGTCTTTGAGCATGAGAGTGAATTGGCGGCAGTTGCCTACCCCATCTTGCGGCAAATGCACTGCGCCATGAAAGTGGGTGTCGGGGTTCAGCGCGGGCTCCAGGGCGCGGGTTGCAGCCTCATCGATCATGCTGAAAGGCACGCCTGCGTCGGTTAACACTTGCAGACTGGGTTGCACCATGGCCGCGTCTTTGGCGCTGCGCAGCAGCACGGTGTAGCCTTGGGCACGGTCAAACTCTAGCTGGTGTTGAGCGGTAATGGCATGCAAGCGCTCGCGGCTGTAGAAGGCCAGTTTTTGCAAGGCGGCGCGGTGGGCCAAATAGGTATCGAGCTTGCAGGCGCGCCAAAAGCGCCACATCCAGGCCAGCTCTGCACCAGACAGAGGCAGGCCCACCCGCACGGCGGCGTGCTGGGCAAACAACTGCTTGGCTACTTTCCAAGGCATGCCAGGCGCGGCCCAGGGAGTGACATAGCCGGGCGCCAAAACGCCTGCGTTGGCAAAGCTGGCCTCTTCTGCGGCCGAGCCGCGCCGCTCATAGACGGTGACTTGGTGCCCATCTTGGGCCAGCTCGTAAGCCGTGCTTACTCCGACGATGCCAGCGCCTACAACAGCAATTTTCAT
>JAYVDN010000536.1:0-5430 GCA_043749385.1 Polaromonas sp. | reverse complement strand
CACTCATGGCCGCAAGAAATAGAACTCCAATCACGAGCAACCACCACCCTCCAGCAAAGAGATGGGTATAGAGACTGGGGACGCTCGCCTGCCAGGCCCTGTCTGACCACAACCAGATACAAGCCATGACGACCACGCCAGCCATGCCGCCCCAGACACCTTCCCAGCTTTTGCCCGGGCTGATACCTGGCGCCAATTTACGTTTGCCAAAGGCTTTGCCTGCGAAATAGGCAAACACATCAGCTGCCCAGACCAGTACCAGCACCGAGAGTAAAAAGTTAATCCCCATCACCCGTGCCCGCGCCACCGCCAGCCAGGCCACCGCCAGTGCCAGCACGCCACCCGCAACGCGCAGCCACCGAGGAATGAGCGGCCATCCGGCAACGCCCTTGCGTATCAGCAGTGCGCCCATCAACACCCATGCGCTACCGGCAAGCACCCACAGCATCGGCGTGCTGCGGTAAGGCAAACCAAACTGCCAAGCCAGCCCGCACAAAACCAGACAACCCAGTGCCACAGGCCAAGATGCAGTTTTGTTGTAGCCATTCAATTGCCCCCATTCCCAAGCTGCAAGGCACATCAAGACCAACGCCAGCGCCATCAACCACTCAGGGTGGGCAGCAAACAAAGCTGGCAACAAAATTGCCAGCAATGCCAAGGCGGTGATGATGCGTTGTTTAAGCATAGGGGTGCATCGCCAGTCGGGTGTGTAGAGGGCTGACTAGGCAACGGCGGCGGTCGTTACCGCGTGCTGTACGGTAGGCGTGGCGGTCACTTGCTCAGAGGTTTTACCAAATCGCCGCTCACGCCCAGCAAAATCGGCAATGGCCGTGTCCAACGCGAGCTCGTCAAAATCAGGCCACAAAGCCTCGGTAAAGTACAACTCACTGTAAGCGCTTTGCCATAACAAAAAATTACTGATGCGGTATTCACCCCCCGTGCGAATCACCAAATCTGGGTCCGCCACATGCGCCAAGGCCATGGCTGCGTCCAGATTGGACTCGGTAAGGGGCTGGCCTTGGGCTACCAACTTACTGGCTGCTTGGGCAATATCCCAGCGCCCGCCGTAGTTAAAACACACATTCAGGATAATGCGGCTATTGTTCTGTGTATCCAGCTCTGCTTTGGCAAAACCTGCGCGTACTTTGTCAGACATGCGACTGCGGTCACCCACAAAGCAGATGCGTACACCGCTTTCATGCATGGGTTTGACTTCGCGTGTCAAGGCACCCGCCAGCAAATCCAACAGGCCCGAGACCTCTTCGTTGGGACGACTCCAGTTTTCAGATGAAAACGCAAATACCGTCAGTACTTTCACGCCCCGGTCACTGCAAGCACGCACGCAGCGGCGCAGTGACTCCACGCCCTGCCTGTGGCCGGCCACACGCGGCAGAAAGCGCTGCTTGGCCCAGCGGCCGTTGCCATCCATCACGATAGCGATGTGATGGGGGATAGCGGACATGGTGGTCAAAACGACGAGGTCAACGATGGGGGCAAGAGTAATTGGGTCGCCATCAGACCGACAAAATTTCTTTTTCCTTGTCCGCCACAAGTCGGTCTACGTCGCTGATGAATTTATCTGTCACTTTCTGGGTGTCGGCTTCGGAACGCTTTTGGTCGTCTTCAGAAGCTTCTTTGTCTTTGACCAACTTTTTCACACTCTCATTGGCATCGCGGCGCAAGTTGCGGACAGCAATTTTGGTGTTCTCGCCTTCATTGCGCACCAGCTTGGTCATCTCTTTGCGGCGCTCCTCGCTCATGGCTGGCATGGGCACGCGAATCAGGTCACCCATGGCCGATGGGTTCACGCCCAAATCGCTGTCACGGATGGCTTTTTCAATTTTGGCAGCCATGCCTTTTTCCCAAGCCTGTACGCTGATCGTGCGTGAGTCCAGCAAGCTGACATTGGCTACCTGGGTAATGGGCACCAGCGCACCGTAGTAGTCAACCTGCACGCTGTCCAAAATGGCCGGATTGGCACGCCCGGTCCGAATCTTGCCCAGATTGCTCTTGAGCGCTTCAATCGACAGACCCATCTTGCTGTCGGTGGTTTTTCTAATGTCTGCAATACTCATAAATTACTCCACATACCTTGCTTTATACATCCGCTATAGATAAATCCAAGCGCTTTGGACGAAGATTAGACGTGCACCAGGGTGCCCTCGTCTTCCCCCATTACAACGCGTTTGAGCGCCCCATTTTTAAAAATACTGAATACTTTGATCGGCAGCTTTTGGTCACGGCACAGCGCAAATGCGGCCGCGTCCATGACCCCTAAGTTTTTGCGCATGGCCTCGTCAAAAGTCAGGCTGGTGTAGCGCGTGGCCGTGGGGTCCAGTTTAGGATCTGCCGAGTACACGCCGTCTACCTTGGTAGCTTTCAACACTATCTCGGCACCAATCTCCGCACCGCGCAATGCCGCAGCCGTGTCCGTGGTGAAAAATGGGTTACCAGTTCCTGCAGCAAAAATAACGACTTTACCCTCTTCCAGGTACTGCAATGCCTTGGGACGGATGTACGGCTCCACAACCTGCTCAATCTTAATGGCCGACATGACGCGGGCAATCAGGCCAGCGTTATTCATCGTGTCGCCCAAAGCCAGCGCGTTCATCACGGTGGCCAGCATGCCCATGTAGTCGGCCGTAGCGCGGTCCATACCCACAGAGCCTCCCGCTACACCGCGAAAAATATTACCCCCACCGATCACTACTGCCACTTGCACGCCCAGCTCGGTCACTTCTTTGATCTCTTGCACCATACGCATGATGGTGGCGCGGTTGATACCAAAGGCGTCGTCACCCATCAACGCTTCGCCCGATAACTTCAATAAAATTCTTTTGTGCGCTGGCATGTGGGCTAATCCTTAGGCTTGTTATTCAATGACACCAATTATCGGCGATGTTAGAGTCGTTTTCAGATACAAGAACTCGGGCGCCCACTGATTTGCTGTGGGTAGATAGGCAGTTGGGTTTGGAGAGTGCGCCCAGAGGTGATTGGCTGGTGTCAGCCGGGCAAATCGAGCTACAGTGGCGTGAAACAGAGCGAAACGGCCCAAACTGACAACGATCAGCGCAGACGTCTTCACACGCGGACCTCTGCAACACTTCAATAACCTGGTTGGACATCTTACAGTACTATACATTTAGTAGCTGCTCCCGCTATATTCTAAAGGGCTGCAGCCCTATTAGCATCTGAAAACAGGCTGTTTTGGAGTGTTTTTCAAGCTCCCGGGCGTTCTCAAAGCGCAAAACTCCGTCCAAAGGTCTGATTTTGGCCCTGTTTTTAGATTCTAATCAGGCTGCAGCCCTTTAGAATATAGCGGGGGCAGCTATGAAATATGCAGCATATTTACTCCCCCCAGTCCTGACAAACGATAGCCCTTATAGGCTGAGCTTCGATTTTGTACTGGAGCAGGATGAGGTAGCTAGTTCAAGGCGCACCCCCGGCCGGCGATCCCCTGGATGCCGCTATGCCGACCAAGCAAAGCCCAGGTACACCTCAGGCCAGCAACACCGATTTACCCGACCCACGGCATTGCAAACAGATCAAAAAAAAAGCGGCAAATTCGCATTTGCCGCTTTTTGTGCTCAAGGCAAGGTAAAGACCTTAAGCACCTCTAGCTTCCTTTAAGCGCTTTTGGCTGCCGCGATTTGGGCCGCGACTTCAGCGGCAAAGTCGTCGACCTTCTTCTCAATGCCCTCGCCCACTACATACAAGGTAAAACCCTTGACAGCGGTATTGGCGGCTTTGAGCATAACTTCGACGGTTTGCTTGTCGTTTTTCACAAAAGCCTGGTTCAGCAAAGCGACTTCCTTGAGGTACTTTTGCACCGAGCCTTCAATACGCTTGGTAACGATCTCGGCAGGCTGGGTGGGCTTGCCAGCGGCGGTAGCCACGGCGGCATCTTCAGCGGCTTTAGCGGCAGCTACGCTGCGCTCGCGCGCGATCAGCTCAGCAGGTACTTCGGCGCTGGTCAACGACACGGGCTTCATGGCGGCAATGTGCATAGCCGTGTCTTTGGCAGCGGTCAAGTCGCCGGTGTACTCGACGACCACGCCAATGCGGGTGCCGTGCAAGTAGGTAGCTACAGAGCCTTCGTAGCGCTTGAAGCGGCGAAAGGTCATGTTCTCACCGATTTTGCCGATCAAACCCTTGCGCACGTCTTCCAGCGTAGGTCCAAAGCCATCAGCGCTGTGTGCCAAGGCACCCAAGGCATCAACGTTGGCGGGGTTGTGGATGGCTACCAATTTGGCGGCGGTGTTGCACAGGGCCAAAAAGCTGTCGTTCTTGGTGACAAAGTCGGTTTCGCAGTTGACTTCGATCATGGCGGCGTGGTTGCCTTCGACATGCGCTGCCACTACACCCTCAGCGGTCACGCGGGCGCTGGCTTTTCCAGCCTTGTTGCCCAGTTTGACGCGCAAAATTTCTTCGGCCTTGACCATGTCGCCAGCGGCTTCGGTCAGGGCTTTTTTGCATTCCATCATCGGTGCGTCGGTCTTGCCACGCAGTTCTGCGACCATGCTTGCGGTAATTGTTGTCATCGTAATTCCTTTGGTATTTGAAAAAAGGGGCTAGAAAAAAGGGGCTACCAAGAGCCCCTTTAACTTGTACGCACTACAGCGTACACAAAAATTTAAGCGGCTGCGGTTTCTTTGACTTCAACGAACTCGTCGGCGGTACCGGCTACGGCCTTGACCACTTCGTTCTGGGCGTTGGCGCGGCCTTCGAGGATGGCGTCAGCTACAGCGCGGGCGTACATGATCACGGCTTTGGACGAATCGTCGTTACCCGGGATGATGTAGTCAATGCCTTCGGGCGAATGGTTGGTATCTACGATGCCAATCACGGGGATGCCCAGCTTGCGTGCTTCCTGCACGGCAATCTTGTGGTAGCCCACGTCAATGATGAACAAAGCATCTGGCAACGCAGGCATATCCTGGATACCGCCAATGTCTTTTTCCAGCTTGGCCATCTCACGGGCGAACATGAGTTGCTCTTTTTTGCTCAAAGCGTCCAGGCCAGCTTCTTGCTGAACTTTCATCTCTTTCAAGCGCTTGAGGGAGATTTTGACGGTTTTGAAGTTGGTGAGCATGCCGCCCAACCAACGCTGGTTCACAAACGGAACGCCAGCGCGCTCAGCTTCTTGCACCACGGTGTCACGGGCGGTACGCTTGGTGCCAACCATCAAAATCGTGCCACGGTTAGCGGACAACTGGCGCGTGAACTTGAGCGCCTCCTCGAACATGGGAAGCGTTTTTTCGAGGTTGATAATGTGGATTTTGTTGCGATGACCGAAGATGAACGGTGCCATCTTGGGGTTCCAGAAACGGGTTTGGTGACCGAAGTGCACACCCGCGTCCAACATCTCGCGCATAGAAATTGCCATTTTTTAACTCCAAAGGTTAGGTCTAAAATTCAACTCGTTTTGCG
>JAYVDN010000535.1:0-2028 GCA_043749385.1 Polaromonas sp. | reverse complement strand
GCGCGCGGCGCGTGTCCATCACGTTGCGGCGAATGCGGCCGTTCAAATCTTCTTCTTTGGCAATGGTGGCCAGCACTTCGGCTGCAATGGCATCGGTCACGTCGCCCTTGAGCACTTTGCCGCTGATCTGCTCCAGCGCATCGTGAATGCCTTCCAGCGCGTCGGCGGAGTATTCAGCGTCTGCGTCGTAGAGCTTGAGCAGCACCTCGCGGGCGTCTGCGATCAGGCCTGGCATGCGGCGTGCGCGCATGCGCAGCAGCCGAAAAATGGGCACATCCTGGTCGTGGATGGAAAACAGCACGCCCTTGCTTTTCAGGTCGGGGTTGTTCAGGTTCAAAATGAACGCCACTCGCTCAGTGCGCGAGTTTTCGTCGTCGATCAAAAAGTCTGAGCGGATGTGCAAATCGCCGTTGTCGGCCTCGTAAAAGCGGGCCGATTCTTCGATGTCTTCGTCCATCGCATCATCGGGAATCGACAGGCCGTAGTGCTGCTTGATCCAGGCTTTTTCTTCGGGCGTGGGGGATTCCAGGTCCACCCAAATGGGCTGGAACTTGGTGAGCTCTTCGAGAGATTCGATCTCTTCTTGGAACAGGCGGCCATTGGCCAATGTGAAGATGTTGAGCACGGCTCACTCCAAACAAGGGGGTTGTGTGGGGCGAGCAGTTGCGCTGGCAACATGCGCCCGCACCGGGGCAAAAAAGCTAGGCTTGCTTCCATGCGGCCGATGCGATGCAGCCAGAGGCCGGGGCCAAATGCTGCGAGGGGCAAGGGTCACTGGAAGCTACCAACTGGGGGTGGTTTCCAAGACAGGACTCCGGTTATTGAGAAGCCTCAATTATCCCCGCTAATACGGGCTACAGCTACGTTTTAGCTGTTGAAAAATTCGAGAAGTTGGATTTTTTGCGCATAAGCGTCACGTTGGCCCATGTCCATCAAGGCGTTCACAAAGCCTGGCTCAAACAACAAGTAGCTGGCCAACGCCGCCGCACCGGACCCTTGGGATACGCTGCCCGCCATACGCAGGGCACCCGCAGGGCCCAGTGCGCCCAGGCCTGCCAAGGCGTTTCGCGCCGATGCGGGTAGCTCGCCCACATGGCGCAGGGCAATGTCGTCCAGCGACTCGCTGGGCTGCAGGCTCATCACGTTCACGCTGCGGTAAGACATGACAGCCGCCACCTCGCGTGGCAATTGCTTGAGGGTATCGTTCATGCGCTGGGCCTGCTCTACGTCGCTGTGCAAGGTGTCGTGGAACACGCTGGCCATAGCGTGGCCCAAAATGCCGCCTACACCGGGCGACTGCGCTTTGGGCCCCGCCAGCCCACTGCCGCCAAAGCTGCTGCGCTGGGGTTGGCCCACACCGATGGCCAGCACCTTGTGCGCACCTAAATGCATGGCAGGCGAGAGCGGTGAGGTCTGCCGCATCGAGCCATCGCCAAAAAATTCGCGGCCACTGTCCACCCACAACGGTGTGGCCGGGAAGATCAGCGGTATGGCGCTGGAGGCCATCAAATGCTCGATGGTGATGGGGCCGATATCGGCGCGCCGCCCGGGGCGTACCCACGGCTTTTCGCGGTCGTTGCGGGCGGTGTGGCAAAAAGTCCAGTGCACGCCCGTGGTGTAGCTTGATGCAGTGATGGCCAGCGCATACAAGGCCTTTTGCGCCAAGGCCTGGTCTATGCCGTCCAGAGGAATAGCCTTGTGCAAGGTGTCCACCAAGGGCATGTTGTTGAGCAGGGCGCCGTGCCCGCGTACTTGCTTGGACAGACTCCAAGCCGTTGCTATTTTGGACCAGCGCACCCAAGGTGCCACGTCAAACTGGTAGACCTGGTGCGAGCGTAACCCGCGCCAAAATTGCGCCAGCGCGTCCATGGCGGCCAGGCCTTCGGTAGCCCGCGCGGCAAGAAAACTGGCGTTGAGCGCACCGGCTGATGTGCCCAGCAAGATTTGAAAAGGGAAAGCACCAGGGCCTGGGCTGGCCGTAGTGGCCAAGTTTGGCAGCGCATGGCTGGCACCCGTGTGGGGCGTGGT
>JAYVDN010000534.1:0-2261 GCA_043749385.1 Polaromonas sp. | reverse complement strand
GCAAGCGCCGCCGCCGTGGACAACTCTGCACCTTTGTGAAACCGCCCGGCTTCCACTTATAAATCGGGGTTTGTTGTTCAGACAACCGGGGCCACTTCTCCCCATACAAATGCACGCCATCCAAAATGGGCACCACCAGCATTTGCTTGGTGCGGTAGCCTGAGCGTTTGTCAACTTCTTTGAGAAAGGTGAGTTGCGGGTGAATACGCTTGAGGCTGTCTTCATCGTACACGTCGGCGATGTTGACCATCTCTTGCTTCATGGCCGCGTAGCCTGCAATGCTCTGCACGCTCAGAGGTAGTTTGAGATCTTTGGCCACGTTCAGGCCAGTTTTGATTTTGGAGATGATGGAGGTTTTGTCGTCGCTCAGGGCATACACCGTCAGGCGGTCGGCGTTGAGCAGGCGGCAAATGTCCTGGCTGGACTCCAGCATCAGCTGGTCAATATTCTCAGTATCGTGAATGCGGGTCGTAACCTGCTGCAGCTGGCGGTAGAACAGCACCTCAAACGTGACACCACGCTTCTCGGGCGGTAGCACCTGCGAGTCAAAAAAAGCTTGCTCAGCGGCGGTGCGCTGCACCACGGCGTTCATAGCTCAAACTCTTGCCCAGCATCCAGCCAGCGGATGTCGTGCAGCACATCTTCCCCGGTGGCCAAGGGCTCGTCGAAGTGCTGCACCTCTTGCATGATGAGGTCGGTCTCAGCGGGCTTGGTGTGGGTGATGTAGATGGGGAAGCGCTTTTCGCGATCGATGTTATCTAGCTCTTCGGCCAGCACATTGGGCGACAAATGCAAGCTGCGCTTGGCAAGCTCTTTCTCGCGGTTGCTAAATGCCGTCTCAATCACCAGCATGGCGACGTTCAAGGCGTTCACGCGGGCCCAGAAGGCGGGGTTGCGCTCGGTGTCGCCGGTAAACACCCAGTTGCCTTGACCCGCATTGATGGCGTAGCCTACGGCCGGGACGGTGTGCACCGCAGGCAGTACCTCGATGGTTTTGCCGCCGATGTGCAGTATTTGCCCAATGTGGATGGGGTGAAAGGTGAGGAAGGGCTTTTCAGCAGAAGGTATTTGGCTAAAGTCGGGCCAAATGGTGTTGTTGAAAATATGCTTTTGCAGCGCGGCTATGGTCTCGGGCAGGGCGTGCACGCGCAGGGGGGCACTGCGCAGGGCGGCCACAGAGTCCAACATCAGCGGCAGCGCTGCAATATGGTCCAGGTGAGAGTGGGTGAGCAACACATCGTCAATGCTGCGCATTTCGTGCAGGCTAAGGTCGCCCACACCCGTGCCTGCGTCCACCAGCAGGTCTGAGTCAATCAAGAATGACGTAGTACGGCAATCTTTTGCAATGGCGCCAGAGCAGCCTAAAACCCGTACTTTCATCGGTCAATGTCCATTTACTTACTGTCAAAATTGGTTGCGCCATCCCAGCCAGGGTCCATGGGCAGCATACGCATAGAGGCTACACGGTCTGCGTACAGTTGGTAAAGGAACTTTTTGGCATTTAGGCGCTGCATGTTCAACATTTGCACGTCGCACTGGTCCCAATCTTGGTTTCTGTAAGCTTTTAGTAGCATGGCCCAGGTTTTCAGCTCGTCCGCTTGTTGTTTGGGTAAATCGTCTGCACCACTCACCGGCCAGTAGATGGTGACGGCTTGCTCCTTGCCTTTGACCCGTACTTTGTCCAGCTCTTGCCAAGCAAAATTAGGGGCTTGCTTGCGGGTGGACTCGCTGACGACAATCTCAACCCCATAGTTTTTGGACAAGCCTTCCAGGCGCGAGCCCAGGTTGACCGCATCGCCAATGACGGTGTAGCTGCGGCGAATGTCCGAGCCCATGTTGCCCACACACATCATGCCGGTGTTCAGGCCGATGCCGACTCCGATCTCTGGAATGCCTTTGGCGCGGTGCTCGTCGTTGAGCTTTCTTACGGCTATGCACATCTCCATGGCGGCTTTGACGGCCAAGTGGGCGTGGTTGGGGGTGTCTACTGGGGCACCCCAGAACGCCATCACGCAGTCGCCCATGTATTTGTCGGTGGTGCCGCGGTTGGCCTGGATGATTTCTGTGAGGCGGCTGAACAAGTGGTTCAGCAAACCTTGCAACGCGGTGGGCTCCATTTTTTCAGACAGATTGGTAAAGCCGCGCATGTCGCAAAACATCACGGTGAGGTCTTTGTTAACCGCCTTCATGCTGTAGCTGTCGGGGTCTTTAACCATCTCGTCCACCAGCTCGGGCGGCACATAAGCGGCAAACATATTGGC
>JAYVDN010000533.1:0-1797 GCA_043749385.1 Polaromonas sp. | reverse complement strand
CCCCCCGCGCCTGGCCGGTTCTCTACCACCACAGAGGCACCCATCACCTCACCGAGTTTTTGGCTGACCAGCCTGCCCACAATATCGTTGGTGCCCCCTGCAGCTTGCGGCACCAGCATGACGATGGGGCGGCTGGGGTAGCTGGTGTGTGTAGCCTGAGCGAATGCAGGCAAGCACCCGCCGGCCAGCGCAGCCAATGCCAAAACCCTTAAGCTATGAACCAGTCTTTTAGTCGATATGTTGCCGTGCATGCAGTAGTCTCCAGTAGCCATATTATGGTACCGATCCAGCGGGGAAAAATCACCTAAAATCAAAGCCTCGCACAATTGACCGTGTACTTATTACTTCACCACTGGAACGTTCAAAATGGCCAAACTCAAAATCCTCGTCGGCACCATGACCAGCACCGCCGAGTATGTGGCGCAAGCGATCCAGATGGACTGCGCCGATTTGGTGGACGAGATAGAGGTGGTACTGATGGATGGCCAGGACATCAGCGCGTTTGACGATGCTGAGCCGCTCTACCTCATCTGCTCAAGCACCTATGGCACGGGTGACGTGCCCGACAACGCCCAGATGCTTTATGACAGCCTGGATACCAACCCCAAGTTTTTAGGCTATGTACGCTACGGCGTGATTGCACTGGGCGACAGCACCTATCTGCAAACCTTTTGTTTCGGTGGCAAGAAGTTTGACGAGCGTTTATCAGGCTTGGGTGCAAAGCGCGTAGGCGACATTTGGTGCCACGACGCATCCAGCGGCTCGATGCCCGAGACCGAAGGCACTGCGTGGTGCCGCGAGTGGCTGGTCAGTGCGCTGTCCACGGTCTAGGTCCTAGCCTGGGTCATCGCCCAGATTTGCCAACAGATCCGATCTGGTGGGATTTTCCAGTGACATGCATAGTTTCAAATTGCGTGCAAACTGATACACCTCGCGAGCGTGCAGGGACCATTGTCAGGGGCCTAAAATTACGTCTATCTTGCAGCGTGTTGGAGGATGTATGGCACAGCTAGACAAAATGGCTTTGGCCATGTCAAAAACCGAACTACTCAAGCAATTGCACAGCAACGCAGTAGTGCATGTGCACCCTTATGCATTCATGCCGTATGAGCTGGCTGAGATTGAGGAGTGCAGCTTGGTGTTTGAAGACTCTCAAGCCAGCGGCCTGGAGTATGTTGAGCCTGCCATTTGCCAATGGCACAGTACAGACAAGGCCTGAAACCGAAGCCTAGACATTAGGCACGGTGATGTCTGCGATCACACCCGCAGTTGCGGGCCGAAGTACTATATTTTTCATCGCTTCTCCCGCAATATTCTGTGGGGCTGCGGGGTATTTGCAACCTGATTTATACCGCATCGGGTTGTACATAGCCCTCGGATTTTGTACTACAAACCCAAGGTGGTAGCGGCAAAAGCCGGGCTGCTCTTGCCCAGCCACTCGTTGATCTCTTCGCGCAGCAGCACGCGGCGCTGCGCCTCGGGCCCTGCCACGCCTTTGCTGCGCACCGGGTCCAGCCTGCGCAGCACCCAGCCGGGGCTGTAGATCGCGCTGGGGAAGCTCTCTGCATCAGCGCTGGGCACGCCGCGCGCGTCGATGATGTGGCTCCACTGGCCGCGCCAAGTGACGAAGCGGTGGTGCTTGGCCACCAGGGTGTCAAAGCGCTTGGCCAAAATGGTGAAGCTGCGACCCGTTTGGCTCCAGGCACTGAGCGACTCGACCACCGCGCGCTCGCCCAGCGGCCAGTCTTCAAAAGTAGCATCTACCAGCGTGATGCTGCGCCAGCCCTCGCGCGCGGC
>JAYVDN010000532.1:0-2559 GCA_043749385.1 Polaromonas sp. | reverse complement strand
ATTGCCGTCCATGGCGGCTACACACCCGACCCCACCACCAAAGCCGTCGCGGTGCCCATCTACCAAACGGTGGCCTATGCGTTTGACAATACGCAGCATGGCGCGGATCTGTTTGACCTGAAGGTGGCGGGCAACATCTACAGCCGCATCATGAACCCGACCAACAGCGTGTTGGAGGCGCGTGTGGCGGCCCTGGAGGGTGGTATTGGCGCGTTGGCTGTGGCCTCGGGCATGTCGGCCATTGCTTATGCGATCCAAACCATCACCGAGGCGGGCGACAACATTATCTCTGCGTCCACCCTGTACGGCGGCACCTACAATTTGTTTGCCCACACCTTCCCCCAAATGGGCATTGACGTTCGCTTTGCCGACTACCGCGACCCGGCCTCGTTTGGCAAGCTCATCGACGCTCGCACCAAAGCAGTCTATTGCGAGTCCATCGGCAACCCCTTGGGCAACATCACCGACATTGCTGCGCTGGCCAAAGTAGCGCATGAGCATGGCGTGCCACTGATTGTGGACAACACTGTGCCCAGCCCTTACCTGTGTCGCCCGTTTGAGCATGGCGCAGACATCGTGGTGCATTCATTGACAAAATACCTGGGTGGCCATGGCACCACCATCGGCGGTGCGGTAGTCGACTCCGGCAAGTTCCCCTGGGCGCAGCACAAGGCGCGTTTTAAGCGCCTGAACGAGCCGGACGTGAGCTACCACGGCGTGGTCTATACCGAGGCCCTAGGCCCCGCCGCCTACATTGGCCGCTGCCGTGTGGTGCCGCTGCGCAACATGGGTGCCGCGCTCAGCCCGATGAACGCGTTCCAAATTTTGACCGGTATCGAAACCCTGGCCTTGCGGATGGACCGCATTTGCGAGAACGCGGTAAAGGTAGCCTCACATTTGCAAAAGCACGCCAAGGTGGCTTCGGTCAACTACGCTGGCTTGCCAGAACACCCCGACCATGCGTTGGTCAAAAAACTCATGGGTGGCCGCGCCTCGGGCATCATCAGCTTTACGCTCAAAGGCGCGGAGGGGCGCGAGGCAGGGGCGCGCTTTCAAGACGCGCTCAAGCTGTTCACGCGTTTGGTCAATATTGGGGATGCCAAGTCCCTGGCCTGCCACCCTGCGTCCACCACGCATCGCCAGTTGAACCCGCAAGAGCTGGCCAAAGCCGGGGTGAGTGAGGGCATGGTTCGTTTATCGGTGGGCATTGAACACATCGACGATTTGCTGGCCGATTTAGACCAAGCATTGGCAGCAGTGTGATGTGAAAGAGCGCTGAATTTCTCAGCGCTCTTTCATGGGTAGTCGGTCACCGTTCGTCCACGGTGACTTGATCACCGTTCGTCATAACTGACGACGACCTTGGCCGACACGGAGTGCGCTTGGCATGTGAGCACAAAACCTTTGTCGATTTCCCATTGCTCCAGCGTGAAGTTTTTCTCCATGCGTACTTGGCCTTCCAGCACTTTGGCGCGGCAGGTGCAGCACACGCCACCTTTGCAGGCGTAGGGCAAGTCCAAGCCGCCGTTCAGCGCCGTGTCCAACACGTTGTCCTCAGCCTGCATGCCGAAGCTGTGGCCTTTGCCGTCGAGTACCACCTCCAGTGCGAATGCATAAGCTTCAGGACCTTGGGAGCCTGTAAAACTTGCGGGAGAAGCTGTCTTTTTAGAGGTATGCGCAGTTGCAAACCGCTCGGTGTGTACCCGCTCGCGGGCAATACCTGCGTGGGCTACTGCGCGCTCTGCGCCCTCGATCATGGCCTCTGGGCCGCAGATAAACACTTCGGTAATTTGGCGGGTAGCTACCGTTTGACGCAGCAGGCCGATTACCTTGGCCTCGTCCAAACGGCCATGGAACAAGTCAATCTCCTGCGATTGGCGTGACAGCACATGGATGAGGGATACACGCTCGCTGTAGCGGTCTTTCAGGTCTTGCAACGCCTCGTTGAACATGATGGTGTTGCTGCGCTGGTTGCCGTAGACCAAGGTAAAGCGTGATGTGGGCTCGGTGGCCAAGGTGTGCGCCATGATCGACAGAACCGGTGTGATACCCGAGCCTGCTGCAATGCCCAGGCGGTGTGCGTGCTGGCCCTGCTGGTTTGGCGCGCTGGCGAAAGCCGCCTTCGGGGTAAAGCGGCCATCGGGCGGCATCACGTCCAACTCGTCACCTACTTGCAGCCTCGTCGTGGCCCAGGTGCTGAATACCCCACCTTCAACCTGTTTTATTCCAACGCTGATTTCTTGCGCTCTGACCAGTTGCGCAGGTGTGCTGCACAGGGAGTAGCTGCGCCGCACTGACTGACCGCCCACCATGGCACGCAAGGTGACAAATTGGCCTGGCGCAAACGCAAACGTATCGCGCAAATCGGGCGGGATGGCCAAGGTGACGGCGAAAGACTGCGCAGTGAGTGGGTCGATACGTTTAACGAAGAGCGAATGGAAATGGGGTGTTCTCATAGGGTGCGGTGCGTCATCAATAGGGCTTGAAGTAGTCAAACGGTTCCAGGCAGTCGAGGCATTTGTACAGCGCTTTGCAGGCGGTGGAGGCGAAGTGCGAGGT
>JAYVDN010000531.1:0-2255 GCA_043749385.1 Polaromonas sp. | reverse complement strand
GCGCCGAGGTAGCTTCATCGAAGATCAAAATCGGTGGGTTCTTCAGCAAAGTGCGGGCAATGGCCACGCGCTGCTTTTCACCGCCTGAGAGTTTCAGGCCGCGCTCGCCCACCATGGTGGCGTAGCCTTTGGGCGTAGAAGTGATGAAGCCGTGGATGCGCGCGGCGCGGGCGGCTTCTTGCACCTGCTCTGTGCTGCTGCCGGGCTTGCCATAGGCGATGTTGTATTCCACCGTGTCGTTAAACAGCACGGTGTCTTGCGGCACGATGCCAATTGACTGCCGTACGCTGGTTTGTGTCACGCTGCGAATGTCTTGCCCTGCGATGTTGATGCTGCCACTTTGCACGTCGTAAAAGCGGTAGAGCAGGCGCGCTAGCGTGGACTTGCCCGAGCCCGACGGCCCGACGACGGCGACGGTTTTACCCGCCGGGATTTCAAAGCTCACGTCATGCAAAATCTGTCGCCCGGCGGTGGGGTCGTCCTTCTTGGCCAGGTCGTAGGAGAAATTCACATGCTCAAAGCTGACGGAGGGCGAGGCACCTAGCGCTAAGGCCTGCGCGCCGGGCGTATCGGCAATCTCGCGCTCGCGGTGCATCAGTACAAACATTTTGTCCAAGTCCACCAGGCTTTGCTTGATCTCGCGGTACAGCACGCCCAGAAAATTCAGCGGTATGTACAGCTGGATCATGAAGGCGTTGACCATCACCAAATCGCCCAAGGTCATGCGGCCCTCCACCACGCCTTGCGTAGCGCGCCAGAGCATGGCTACCAGGCCGACGGCGATGATGAGCTGCTGGCCGGTGTTGAGCATGGAGAGCGTGGTTTGGCTTTTCAGGCGTGCGCGGCGCAGCTTCTCCAGACTTTCGTCGTAGCGTTTGGCCTCAAAGGCCTCGTTGTTGAAGTACTTGACGGTTTCGTAATTTAAAAGGGAATCCACCGCCTTGGTATGCGCGGCTGAGTCAAACTCATTGGCCTCTTTTCGAAACTTGGTGCGCCACTCGGTCACCAGCACGGTATAGGTGATGTACAGCACCAGCGCGGCGATGGTAATGCCGGCAAACCACACGTCAAACTTCACCGCCAAAATGGTCAGCACCAGCGCCACCTCGATCAGCGTGGGGACGATGGAATACAGCGAATAGGAGATCAGCGACTCAATGCCGCGCACCCCGCGCTCAATGTCGCGCGTCATACCGCCGGTTTGCCGCTCCAGGTGAAAGCGCAGGCTCAGCGCGTGCAGATGTTCAAACGTCTCCAGCGCAATGGTGCGCGCGGTGCCCTGGGTGGCCTTGGCAAACACCAGCTCGCGCAGCTCGGTAAACAGGGACGTTGACAAGCGCAGCGCCGCATAGGCCAGCAGCAGGGCCACGGGCACCACCAGCACGGCCTTCGGGTCACCAGGCTGGATGCTCAGCGCATCCACCAGTTGCTTGAGCAGCAGGGGCACGCTGACGTTGGCCACCTTGGCCCCCACCATAAAAGCCAGCGCCGCAATCACCCGCCATTTGTAACGCCACAGGTAGGGAAACAGGCGCTTGAGCGTGGCCCAGTCGGATTGGGGGTTCGCGGGTGTTACAGGTTGGGTGCCGCTTGCCGGGGCGGCAGGCAAAGCGGGGGCGGGATTTCCAAGGGAACGCATGGGACAATATCTTTATTAACGTGTTTAACCCTAGATTGTGCCTATGTCCACCAACTCAAGCGCCGCCGTGCCCCTGCCCACCCACAAAGAGCTGGTGCTCAAGGTCATCCCCATGCCTGCAGATTGCAACGCCAACGGCGACATCTTCGGCGGCTGGGTCATGGCCCAGGTCGACTTGGCAGGCTCCGTCCTCCCCGCCCGCGTGGTGCGCGGCCGCATGGCGACCGTGGCGGTCAACGAGTTCATCTTCAAGCAGCCGGTGCGGGTAGGCGATATCTTGAGCTTTTTCTCGGAGATTACGCGGATTGGCAATACGTCGGTGACGGTGAAGGTCGAGGTGTATGCGGAGCGCTTTCGCTCGCAGGGCAGTTATGTGAAGGTGACCGAGGCGTCGGTGACGTATGTGGCGATTGATGACAACGGGAAGCCTATGCCGGTGCCTAAGGGCTAAAAGCTATATGTCTAATCGGACTGCAGGTCAATAGAATATCGCGGGACTAGCTATTGAATATGTAGCTACTACACGTGCGTGTATGGTGAGAAACCAGCGCTGTGCTCGCTCTGGCACTTGGTGTGCACAGCTCCGCGGCTGTCCCCCGGCCTGCGGCCTCCTCCT
>JAYVDN010000530.1:0-7037 GCA_043749385.1 Polaromonas sp. | reverse complement strand
AGGACAGAAATCTTCAAGCCCAAGCAGCAACGCGCCCAAGGCCGAGCAGACATCTTCAATCCAACGTCGCAACGTGACCAAGGAAGAGCCGCGCTATTTGTAGCTGCGCGCATCCTCAATCACCTTGCCATCGTTCGGCAAAGTGCCCGCACCGACCAGCTCCACATCGCCGCGCAGCTTGGTGATGTCGCGTATCGCCTCGGCCAGCTTAGCTTGCAGGCCTTCGCTGTGCATGGTGGTTTCTACTTTGAGCAGCATCGCGTCGTTGGCCATCTCGCCAGTGACGACCAGGCGCGCCTTGGCCACTTCTGGGAAGCGTTTGGCGATCTCGGCGACCTGGCCGGGGTGCACAAACATACCGCGAATTTTGGTGGTTTGATCGGCGCGGCCCATCCAGCCCTTGATGCGGGTGTTGGTGCGGCCCGTGGGGCAGTGGCCGGGCAGCACGGCGGTCAGGTCGCCGGTACCAAAGCGAATCAGCGGGTAGGTAGGGTTCAGCGTAGTGACCACCAACTCACCTACTTCGCCTTCAGGTACCGGGTCGCCGGTGCCGGGGCGCACGATCTCGACGACCACGCCTTCGTCCAGCACCAGGCCCTGGCGGGCGCTGGTTTCATACGCGATGGAGCCTAAATCTGCGGTGGCAAAGCACTGGTACACGTCGATACCGCGCCCGGTAAACCAGCCCTGCAGGCTGGGCGTAAATGCCTCACCGCCAACCATGCCTTTTTTCACGCTGGGCAGCTTCACGCCCATCTCAGCGGCTTTTTCGACAATGATTTTGAGGAAGCTGGGTGTGCCGATGTAGCCTGCGGGTTTCAGCTCGGCAATCGCTTGTACCTGTTGCTCGGTTTGCCCTGTGCCGCCTGCAAATACGCTGCAGCCCATGGCCTGCGCGCCGGTTTCCATCATCGAGCCTGCGGGCACAAAGTGGTAGCTAAAGCAGTTGTGTATCAACTCGCCAGGCCTAAAGCCTGCGGCATAGATGGCGCGCGCCATGCGCCAGTAGTCTTTGCCTGCGCCTTCGGGCTCATAGATCGGGCCCGGGCTGGCAAACACGCGCGGCATCTGCGCGCCGTAGCCCACGGCGCTGAAGCCGCCAAACACGTCTTTGCCCGCAGCGCGGCCTGCCTTTTGCCTGTCGTGCAACTCGCCTTTGCGGGTCACTGGCAGTTTGGCCAGGGCCGCGCGGGTGGTGATGCTCTGCGCGCTCACGCCTTGCAGCGCATCGCGCATGGCAGCGGCGTGCTGCTGGGCGTGCGCAATCTGCGCAGGCAGCGCGGCCATGTGGGCAGCCTCGCGCGCAGACGGTTCGCGGGTTTCTAAATTGTCGTAGTGCTGACCCATCGTTATGTCCTTTGCGTCAGATTGATTACTATATATTTCATAGCTGCTCCCGCGATATTTTATTGGGCTAGAGGGTTAAAACACTTAAAAATTTACCTGCAAGCAAAGGCAAAAAGCCAAATGCCCCAAGCCCGCAGTTTTAGGCCAACCAGCGCTTCCTGCGTTTGTAGCTCTTCACGTCTTTAAAGCTCTTCTTCTCACCATCACCGCCGCCCGTGCCCAGGTAAAACTCTTTCACGTCTTCGTTGGTGGCCAGTTCTTTGGCCGGGCCGTCCATCACAATGCGGCCGCTCTCCATGATGTAGCCGTAGTCGGCGTAGCGCAGCGCCATGTTGGTGTTTTGCTCGGCCAGCAAAAAGGTCACGCTTTCTTTGGCGTTGAGGTCTTTCACAATCTCAAACACCTCTTCCACGATCTGCGGGGCCAGGCCCATCGAGGGCTCGTCCAGCAGCACCATGGTGGGGTTGGCCATCAGCGCGCGGCCAATGGCGCACATTTGCTGCTCGCCACCCGAGGTGTAGGCAGCCTGCGAGGCGCGGCGGGTTTTCAGGCGTGGGAAGTAGTTGTACACCTTCTCCAGGTTGGCGGCAATTTGCGCTTTGCTTTTGACGGTGTAGGCACCCGTCATCAGGTTTTCTTCAATCGTCAGGTGCGCAAAGCAGTGACGCCCCTCCATCACCTGCACCACGCCGCGCTGCACCAGGTCGGCCGGCGTGAGGTTTTCTATCCGCTCACCACGCAGTTCAATGCTGCCTTTGGTAACGGCGCCGCGCTCGCCCGACAGCAGGTTGCTGATAGCGCGCAGGGTGGTGGTTTTACCCGCACCGTTGCCGCCCAGGATGGCGACAATGCCGCGCTCGGGCACCTGTAGGCTTACGCCCTTCAGTACTAGGATAACGTGGTTGTAGATGACCTCAATACCATTGATATTGAGGACGATAGGGGGCGCTGCGGTGGTCGTCATAGGTGCTTCTTGAACAATCTAAAAAGCTGCCAAGCAACTTTTTAGATTGGCGGCTCGGAGGAGCCGCTTGCAGTGCAGTCGGATCGGGCTGCACTGCGTTGGGCCAGTTAAGACTGGCAGTCTTCCGGTGTGCGGGCCACCAGTTTTTTGTCAGCTGCGTACTTATTAGCGGTAGCTTTCACCAACGGTTTGATCACCTGCTCATCGGCTTGCAACCAGTCAGACGTGAAGTTCCACTTGGCACCGTCCCATGTGTGAATACGCGTCCAAGATGAGCCCATATGGTCTTTGCACGATGTAGAAATCGGGCGCATCACACCTTTAAAGCCCAGTACATCCAGCTTGGGTTGTGTCAGGTTCAAGTTTTCCAGGCCCCAACGCACTTGTTCGCCCGTCATGACCTTGCCCTTGCCAAAACGCTCCTGCGCAGCGCGCACGCCCTCTATGCCCAGCATGGCGCTCATGGCGCCGCGCATGTACAGCACCTGGCCGACTTCTTCTTTCGGTCCGGTGCCCTGGCCTTTGCTGTGCACCATGGACATCACGTCCTTCACCAGCTGCGAGTTGGGCTCGGCGCCGTGCTGCATGGTTACCGCGTTGTAGCCCTTGGCACCTTCGGCCACGTCTTTCACGTCTGGCTCGGCACCTGCCCACCACACGCCGTACATCTTGTCGCGCGGGTAGCCCGTGGCTTGCGCTTCTTTGATGGCAGTGGTGTTCATCACGCCCCAGCCCCACAGCACGACGTAGTCAGGCTTGGCCTGGCGCACTTGCAGCCAGGTGGCCTTTTGCTCTACACCGGGCGCTGTCACGGGCAACAATTGCAGGTTGAACTTGTGCATGGCCGCGCGCTCTTGCATCAGCGGAATAGGCTCTTTGCCAAACGGACTGTCGTGGTAGACCAAGGCAATTTTCTTGCCTTCCAGTTTGGCCCAGCCACCCTCTTTGTTGGCCAGGGTTTGCAAAATGGTGTCGGCCGCCACCCAGTAGGTGCCAGCGATAGGGAAATTCCATTTAAATACCGAACCATCGGCCGATTCGCTGCGGCCATAGCCTACCGTCACGACGGGGATTTTGTCAGCCGGGGCTTTTTCGGTAATGGCAAAAGTGGCACCGGTAGACAGCGGCTGCACCAGGGTAGCGCCGCCGTTTTTGCCCTTTAGGCGCTCGTAGCATTCCACGCTGCGCGCGGTGTCGTAGCCGGTCTCGCATTCTTCATAGCTGACCTTCACGCCGTTGATGCCACCGCGCGCATTGACCAGTTTGAGGTAGTCCACATAGCCGTTAGCCCATGGCACGCCGTTAGGCGCGTAAGGGCCTGTGCGGTAGGACAGCACCGGGAAGAACTGCTCTTTGGCTTGCGCCAAAGCGTTGGTGGCCACTGCGGCCAAGCCTGCAACTGCAACTGCTGCAGCCACTGTCAGTTGACGAAGTTTCATAGTCTCACTCCAAAAAGGTTAAACAAACACACGAAATACACATACACCAAACGCTCGAACTGTTGCTATGGAAGTCAGTGTTTGCGAGCATCCCACACGACTTATTTTGTCCATCCTCAATGCGGGAACGGCCAAAGCCGCAGCTTTTGCTTGCCCACACTCCACAACTTGGCCAAACCATGCGGCTCTACAATCAAAAACCACACAATCAAACCACCAAAAATCATCAGCTCGGCATGCGATATGCCCGCAGTGGAGATATTGATTCCGACCATGGATGCCACCACAGGCAAAAACTGGCTCAAGAAAATTGGCAGCACCACGATAAAAGCCGCACCAAAAAAACTGCCCATGATCGAACCCAAGCCGCCGATGATCACCATAAAGAGCAGCTTGAAGGATTGATCCACCGAGAACGCCGCAGGTTCCCAGGCACCCAAGTAAATGAAGCCCCACAACGCACCCGCCACACCAATGATGAAGCTGCTCACCGCAAACGCGCTAAGCTTGGCGTACATCGGGCGAATGCCGATCACCGCAGCCGCCACGTCCATGTCACGAATGGCCATCCACTCGCGGCCAATGGCGCCGCGCACCAGGTTTTTGGCCAGCAGGGCAATCACCGCCAGCAGGCCCAGGCAAAACAGGTATTTGGATACGGGGCTTTCAATCGGATAACCCAGCACCTGCAGGTTGTTGACCGACACCGAGCCCGAAGGCGAGTCATTCGTAAACCACTTGATGCGCAGAAACATCCAGTCGGCAAAAAACTGCGCCGCCAGCGTGGCCACAGCCAGGTACAGGCCCTTGACGCGCAGGCTAGGCAGGCCAAACAAAATGCCAAAGGCCGTCGAGCACAGGCCACCCAGAATGAGCGCTGGGATCAGCGGCATGCCCGGGATGCGGACAAAAAAGTTATACGCTGCATAGGCACCCACGGCCATAAACGCACCCGAACCCAGCGAGATTTGGCCGCAGTATCCCACCAAGATGTTCACGCCGACGGCAGCCAGTGAAAAGATCACGAAGGGAATCAAAATAGCGCGAAAAACATAGTCACTGGCCAAGAAGGGCACAGCCAGGAAAGCAAACGCCAGGATCAGCGCCAGCGCTACTCGGTCTTGCAGGATCGGGAAGATCTGGTTGTCAGCGCGGTAGCTGGTTTTAAATTGGCCGTTTTCGCGGTAAAACATTTAATTTCCTAATACACGTTAGAGATATGAGGTAACGCAAAAAGCGCGAAAAATTCGCAAAAAGCGCTAAAAAAGAAAAAGGATCTAAATTTCATAAATTTTCTTTTTAGCGTTTTTGGTTTTTCACTTTTGCGTTTTTTGCGTTACCTCTTTTAGCCCCGTCAAACTCTATCAATAATCTTCTCGCCAAACAAACCCTGTGGTCTGAACAGCAAAAACACCAGCGCCAACACATAGGCGAACCAAATCTCAATACCCCCGCCGACAAACGGCCCCAGGTATACCTCAGAGAGTTTTTCACCCACACCGATAATCAAGCCGCCCACAATGGCGCCGGGCACCGAGGTGAGGCCGCCCAAAATCACCACCGGCAGGGCGCGCAGTGCCACCGTAGTGAGCGAGAACTGCACCCCCAGCTTGCTGCCCCAAATCATGCCGGCCACCAGCGCCGCCACACCGGCTACGCACCACACAATCACCCAAATGCGGTTAAGAGGTATGCCAATCGACTGCGCTGCCTGGTGGTCGTCCGCCACGGCACGCAGGGCGCGGCCGGTGGAGGTTTTCTGAAAAAAGATACTCAGCAAACCGACCAGCACAGCGGCTATCAATGCTGCGTAGAGGTCTTCTTTGTTGATCAAAATGCCGCCTTCAACCAAGGACTCGAAAGCCATCACTGGGTCTTTGGGCATACCAATGTCGATCTTGTAAATGCTGCTGCCAAAGATGCTTTGGCCCAAACCTTCCAGGAAGTAGGTGATGCCCAAAGTGGCCATCAGCAAGGTGGCGCCTTCCTGGTTGACCAAGTGGCGCAGCACCAAGCGCTCAATGATCCAGGCAACTGCAAACATCACTAAAGCGGCAATGAGAAAGCCCGCCACGTTGGCAAAAATTTTGTTGTCAATGCCGGTCCATTGGGGAATCCACTCGGCAAAGCGCGCCATGGCCAGCGCCGCAAACAGCACCATCGCGCCTTGGGCAAAGTTAAATACGCCCGAGGCTTTGTAAATCAACACAAACCCCAGCGCCACCAGCGAATACAGCATGCCCGCCATCAGGCCGCCCAACAGTGTTTCTAGAAAAAATCCCATTATTTGCTCCCCCCCTTTGCTGTCTCGCTACCCGAAACAGCCTCCCCCCTGACAGGGGGAGCAGCTAGCAGCCTGGCGAAGCCAGTTCTGCGGCTGCTGCTTGTAAAGGCATCTCGTGAGGATATGTTTTTCATATTAATGGCTCGTACCTAAATAGGCTTTGATGACTTCGGGGTTGTTGCGCACCTCTTGCGGTGTGCCATCGCCGATGATTTTTCCGTAGTCCAGCACCACCACGCGGTCAGAGATGTCCATCACTACGCTCATGTCGTGTTCGATGAGTACCACCGTGGTGCCAAACTCGTCGTTCACGTCCAGTACAAAGCGGCACATGTCCTGCTTTTCTTCCAAGTTCATTCCGGCCATCGGCTCGTCCAGCAGCAACACCTGCGGCTCCATGGCCAGGGCGCGGCCCAAGTCCACGCGCTTTTGCAGGCCGTAGGGCAGTTGGCCCACAGGCGTTTTTCGAAAGGGCTGAATCTCCAGAAAGTCGATGATCTGCTCCACATACTCGCGGTGCTTGATCTCCTCGCGCTCGGCCGGGCCAATGCGCAGGGCTTGCATAAAGATGTTG
This sequence comes from Polaromonas sp., assembly GCA_043749385.1. Taxonomy (GTDB): domain Bacteria; phylum Pseudomonadota; class Gammaproteobacteria; order Burkholderiales; family Burkholderiaceae_C; genus JAAFIP01. The sequence goes on along the minus strand of JAYVDN010000530.1, from coordinate 429 downwards.
CTCTTGATCTTGAGGTTGCGGCCCGACATGATGTTGTCCAGCACGCTCATGCCTTTGAATAGCGCCAGGTTCTGGAAGGTACGCGCCACGCCCATCACCGCCACTTCGTGGCTGTTCATGTGGGTGAAGGTTTTGCCCTTGAAGGTGATGCTGCCCTCTTGCGGCGTGTACACGCCGTTGATGCAGTTCAGCATCGACGACTTGCCTGCGCCGTTAGGCCCAATGATGGCGCGAATCTCATGCTCGCGCACATTAAAGCTAATGTCCGTCAACGCTTTGACACCGCCAAAACGCAGGGAGATATTTTTAACGTCCAGGATGACGTCACCAATTTTTTTACTCATAGGGGGCTCGCGGCTCTGAGTGAAGAGGGGGAGAACTTCCGGACGCAGAGGACGCAAAAGTTACGCAAAGGACGCAAAAGAAAAC
>JAYVDN010000529.1:0-19690 GCA_043749385.1 Polaromonas sp. | reverse complement strand
ATTCACCAGTGTTTATGCGGGTTTGGGGGGCACGAGGGAAATTGGTGAGGCAAATGAGGCTGAAGCAAATGGGGTCAGATCAAAATTCAGGAAGACTATCCCATCGAAGCGCGCAACGCCAAACGAAATTTTGCTCTGACCCCTTTTGCGTGATAGGGCTCGATCCCGGTTTCCTGCATTTTTGGCTAGGCTCTAAAACCCGTCAGCGACAAGACGACGCCAGCAAGTGCCAGCAGAAGGAGAAGCAAGGTGGGAACCATGGTCAGCATGAGACCAGTGCCACGCCTGGACTCTAGCCCCGTGCAAGCGCGCGGCGCAGGCGTTACCCTTCTGAAGCGCAGCATCGATAGACAATTTGATTTATGATAACATCACCCGCAACATCATGAAACTCAAACTCCTGCTCGATACCAATGTGCTGGTTTCCGGTTTGAGTAGCCGTTTGGGGGCATCATTTGCTTTGCTAGAGGCAGTGGCGCAGCAACGTGTAGATTTTGTGGCATCGGCCACATTGTGGCTGGAATACGAGTCCGTGCTCAAGCGGCCAGAAATTGCGAAGATGCACGGATTTAGCATGGCAAATGTGGATGATTTTTTAAATGGCTTGGCGCGTTTGGTCAACCCAGTGAAACTGCACTTTGCGTGGCGGCCCCAGCTACGCGACCCCGGCGATGAAATGGTGCTGGAAGCCGCAGTCAACGATCGTGTCGATGCCTTGGTAACGCACAATTTGGCTGATTTTGAAATCGCCAAGACTCGGTTTAGTTTGAATGTATGGACGCCTGCTAAAGCCCTTAAACAACTGGAGAAACAGCTATGAGTACCTTCGCCCTGCGCCTGCCAGACTCGTTATACGCTCACGCCAAAAAACTGGCCGAACGTGACCAGGCATCGCTGAACCAGTTCATTATGGTGGCGGTGGCTGAAAAGGTGTCAGCGCTGGACACGGCTACTTTTTTTGAAGAGCGTGCCGCGCGTGGTAGCCAGGCCAAGCTCAATGCCATCTTGGCACGCGTACCTGCGGTTGCGCCCAGAAAGGGCGATGAGCGTTGAGTCACAAGAAGGGGTTGGGTGCGAGCAGTTTTTGACTCCCTGTGGCAGTAGATTTATATAAATTGAGGCTGTAGCCCAATAGAGCATAGCGGGAGCAGCTCTTAAATAGAGAGTGGCCAAGCTGGCTAAAAACCCTTGGACAAGAGGCAAGCGCAGTGCCTGTGCTCGGGTGGCGTAGGCAGTGCGCTTGCGTCGTGCGCGTTGCCTGCATACTGCGTGTCTTCCCGTGGAATATGCGCAATCCGCAGAGGTGAGTGGTAATTCAACTTCAGCCACAATCCCATGCAATGCAAGCCTTCTACGCCGATCAATTTGAGCTGCCATTGCCGCTGGGCCACCGCTTTCCCATGCGCAAATACCGCTTGCTGCGTGACTGGCTGGTGGAGCATTTGCCGCAGGTGCAACTGGGTGTGGCGCAGGCTGCGACCGATGGCGAGCTGGCGCTGTGCCATACGCCTGCCTATATTCAGGGCATTAGCACTGGCAGCATTGACCCCAAGGTCATGCGCGAGATTGGCTTTCCGTGGAGCCTGGCCATGGCTGAGCGGGCGCGCCGGTCCGTGGGGGCCAGCTTGGCGGCGGCGCGCAGCAGCTTGGGCCTGATGCACGGTCATCCACAGGGCAAACCGCAAGGCCTAGCCGCCAACTTGGCCGGCGGCACGCACCACAGCTACGCCGACAAAGGCGGCGGGTTTTGCGTGTTCAACGACTTTGCCGTCACCGCCCGGCTGATGCAGGCCGAGTGGGCGCGCCAGCACCGCGCGCCTTTGCAGGTGGCCATCATTGACCTGGATGTGCACCAAGGCAACGGCACGGCCAGTATTTTTAAGAGCGACGCCAGCGTGTTCACCTTGTCCCTGCACGGGGCCAAGAACTTCCCGTTTCGCAAAGAGGCCAGTGACTTGGATGTGGACTTGCCCGATGGCTGCCAGGATGCAGAATACCTGCATGCGCTGGAACTGGCATTGGACGAGCTGGAGCGGCGCTTTAAACCTGGCCTGGTGCTGTACCTCGCGGGCGCAGACCCGCATGAGGGCGACAGGCTAGGGCGTTTAAAGCTGAGCTACGACGGCCTGGAGGCGCGCGACCGGCGCGTGATGGACTGGTGCTGGCAGCGGCGCATACCGCTGGCCTTTGCCATGGGCGGCGGCTACGGCACCGAGCTGGACACCACGCTGCGCGTGCAACAGGCGACCTACCGGGTGGGCGTGCAGTATGCTGCCAAGTGGCAAAACATCTTGGCTTGAAACCATTTTCATCGCTGTCCAGTACTACATATTTCGTAGCTGCTCCCGCGATATTCTATTGGCCTGCAGCCAGATTAGCACATAAAAAACGGCTTCCAAACGGGCAAATTCGCCGCTTCCAGCCGCTGTTCGATCTCCAAGAGCCTCCCAAACGCTTCGCAGCGGTTATTTTGAGCTGTTTTTACGAGAACAATCGGCCTGCAGCCCAATAGAATATCGCGGGAGCAGCTACGTAATACATAGCGTGTATTTTCCCGTCGGAAGCTGGCTGGCGTAGCTTCGGTGGCAAATGTAGTAACCATCAAGTGGCAAAATACCCACCCATGACCCCATCTTCATTGCACGCCAACTCCGCACAGCGGGCCCAGCCGCAAATGCGCAGCAGTTACAAAGCGTTTATCCCCATCACCACCCGCTGGGCCGACAACGATATTTATGGCCATGTGAACAACGTTATCTACACCGCCTGGTTTGACACGGCGGTCAACGGCTACCTGATCGCCCAAGACGCGCTGGACATTCACCATGGCAGCACCATTGGCCTGGTGGTGCAAACCAGTTGCAACTACTTTGCGCCCATGGCCTTTCCGCAGGCTGTGCAGGCGGGCATTCGCGTGGCGCACTTGGGCACATCGAGCGTGCGCTACGAGATAGGTTTGTTTGCCGACGATGCAACTACCACCAACGCCTGCGGCCAGTTTGTGCATGTGTATGTGGACAAAACCAGCCGCAAACCCGTACCCCTTCCTTTGAAACTCAAAACCGTCCTGGAGACCTTGACTTGAAACTCACTGAACTTTTGCCCACCCCGCAGGCCAGCACTCGCATTGCAGACCCGGCCAGCGTAGACGCGGCCATGCTCAGCCGCTACAGCAACAGGGCCTTTTTGCCCAAGCCGGTAGAGCGTGGGCTGCTACAAAATCTATTGCAAATAGCCAGCCGCGCGCCCAGTGGCACCAACACCCAGCCGTGGAAGGTGTATGTGCTGCAAGGCGCTAAAAAAGACGCCTTGGTCAGCCAAGTATGCGCCGCACACAACGCTCTGGCCGCCGACCCTGCATTGGCCGAACAGTACAAAGAAGCGTACGACTACTACCCCGAAAAATGGGTTTCCCCCTATATCGACCGTCGCCGTGAATGCGGCTTTGGTCTGTATGGCGTGCTGGGCCTTGGCAAGGGCGACAAGGCTGGCATGCATGCCCAGCACCAGCAAAACTTCAAGTTTTTTGGTGCACCGGTAGGCCTGATGTTCACCATGGACAAGGTGATGGGGCGCGGAAGCCTGGTGGACTACGGCATGTTTTTGCAAAACATCATGCTGGCAGCCCGTGCGCGCGGCCTGCACACGTGCCCGCAGGCTGCATGGAATGGGTTTGGAAAAATCGTCATGCCGCACATTGGCGCTGCTGAGAACGAGATGCTGATCTGCGGCATGTCGCTGGGCTATGCGGATGAGGGTGCATTGGTCAATACCTTTGCTACATCACGAGTAGACGCACAAGACTTTACGACTTGGCTGGAGTAAGGTAGGCGAGATAGGCGAGAAACCCTGCGCATTTGTTGCGACAGGGTACTTATTGCGACAGGGTGCTAGGCCGAGACTGCAAGCTCTCTGGCAGCAGGCCAGAAAAGCTGATGTTGATACGGCGCACATGCGCGGCAGCGGCAGCCTCACCTTGGGTGGCAGACACAGCGGCCATCCATTCGCTGCGCATGTACCACAGCGACTCCAAGTCTGGCGCGTACTGAATGCGCCGACGCACCGTGGGGCGCAGCTGTGCGCCGCTCTCGCCCAAGATGTCCAGCATGCGCTCGCGAATTTCTTCGGTACGGTCATGCAACTCGTCTTCGGTGGGGATGGGCTGCAGGCCCATCATGCCCCACACGCTGGAGATGGTAGTTTTCACCCAACGCATTGGTTTTCCTGTTCAGTGCTGTGTGCCATGACCTAACGATAGAGCCACGGCCCGCGCTAGGCAACAAATTTCCAGCAATACCTTATAAACAGTTTGTAAAAAACAACAATCGAATCAAGCACTTAGTAAGTAGATGTGAGGTTAAACCTTAACAAACCTCGATTTCCTAGGGTTTTCCTCAGGTGTGCATAAAGTCACGTTAAAACTCTGGGCATCGTACCAAGGCCAACGCAGGAGCCCAGGCCTGGCGCATCGCGTGCGCCGACCATTGCGTTAGCGAGCGGGCCAAGCTGAATGCCCCATGTGTTTTGACATCACTGCGCGCTGCCAATGACGCCGGCATGCTTTCTGACAACATAATGACCCAGTCAGCCACAATAGCCACAGCGGCCAAAAGTAAATTACAACACGAGGAGACAGCGTATGCGATGGTTCAAAAAATTGGGGCTAGGTGTGCTGGCGCTGGGCTTGCTATGGGCCTGCGCCTTGGGGTATTACGTGTGGCGCAGTTTCCCCGCGTTGTCGGGTGAGCAAAAGCTGCCCGGCTTGCAGAGCACCGTGCGCATCACACGCGACGCGGCAGACGTGACCCACATATTTACCCAAAACCAGGCAGACGCCGCCTTGGCGCTGGGCTACATCCATGCCCAGGAGCGAAGCTGGCAGCTGGAATTTAACCGCCGGGTCATGCACGGCGAACTGAGCGAACTGTTAGGCCCCGCCACGCTGGAGACCGACAAACTCATGCGCAGCTTGGGTATAGTGCGGGCCGCGCAAAAACAGTTTGACGCCTTGCCTGCTGAGAATCAAAAAGTGCTGGAGGCCTATGCCTTGGGCATCAACAACTTTCATGCCCACAGCAGCCAGGCGCTGCCACCAGAGTTCCATATTTTGCGTACCAAGCCCGGGGTTTGGACGCCCACTGACAGCATGGGCTGGGGCATCATGATGGCGCTGGATTTGGGCGGCAATTGGGGGCTGGAGTTTGCCCGCCTGTCTGCCGCGCAAAAGCTGCCCACGCAGCGCTTATGGGAGTTGTTTACACCTTATCCGGGTGAAGCTCCGGCATCTAAAGTAGACTTTTCCAAGCTGTATGCGGACTTGGGAGTGTTCAACACCCAAGCTGCAAACGCTACTAAAACCGCAGCTGCTCCCGCGATTAAACAGGGGTCTGCAGGCTTATTTGGCATAAAAAATGCCCTGGAAAACGCGCTGCAACTTGCGCAGGCACCACACACTGCCGTTATGCAAGCCCTCGCCCAAGGTGCAGACGTATTGGGCGGCGAGGTGGGCAATATCGAAGGCAAGGGCAGCAACAACTGGGTCGTGGCAGGCAGCCACACCACCAGCGGCAAACCCTTGCTGGCCAACGACCCGCATCTAGGCCTGAGCGCTCCAGCCATTTGGTATTTTGCGCGGCTGCACATTAGCGGTACGGCAACCCACCATGTGGCACCTGAGGTCGACGCCATCGGCGCTACCTTGCCCGGCCTGCCGTCCGTTATTTTGGGTCGCACTGCCCAGGTAGCCTGGGGCTTTACCAACACCGGGCCTGACGTGCAAGACCTGTACCTGGAGCAGATCAACCCCGACAACCCCGCGCAGTACAAAACCCCCAGCGGCTGGGCCGAGTTTGAGCAGCGCACGGACACCATCAAAGTCAAAGGCCAGAGCGACCTGCAGTACACCTACCGCGCTACCCGCCACGGCCCGGTGCTGAGCGACGCGCAGGCGTTGCACGCTGAGGTGCTGGACCTGAAGAAATACGTGCTGGCCCTGCGCTGGAGCGCGCTAGACGAGGACAACCGCACCATCGTGGCCGGCATGAACGCCCAAAAATCCCGCAGCGTGGACGAGCTGCTAGCCGCCTATGCCGACTACCACTCGCCCATGCAAAACGTCGTGGCAGCCGACGTGAGCGGCAAAATTGCCTACAAGGCCATTGGCAAAGTGCCCCTGCGCAGCTTGGATAACGACATTAAAGGCATCGCCCCGGCACCTGGCTGGGATGCCAAATACGACTGGACTGGCTGGCTATCCTACGCGCAAACGCCGCAGGACGATGGCAAAGATGGCTGGGTGGCCACAGCTAACCAGCGCATTCATGCACGTGACTACGCCCACTTTTTGGGCCAAGATTGGACCTCACCCCAGCGCTTTATCCGCATAGAACAACTGCTAGGCGCGCAGCCCAAGCACGACCTGGCCTCGATGCAGCGCATCCAGGCCGACACCACCTCCATTGCGACGCAAAACCTGCTGCCCGTGCTGCGCGCCACCGCCAGCAGCCACGCATTGGCCGCCGCAGCACAAACCATCTTAAAAGACTTTGACGGCAACATGCTGGCAGGCAGCGCGGCCCCGCTGATTTTTGCCGTCTGGGCCGACGAGCTGGCGCGTGGTTTGATCACCCCCAAGCTGGGCGAGGCTAAGTTCAAAGCTATGTACGGCAAGCGCCAGTTCCGCGCCACGGTAGAGATGGCGATGGCCACCAACAACGGCTATTGGTGTGGGCCCAAAACCTGCCCCGAGCAGAGCGCCGACGCGCTGGGCCGCGCGCTAGACCGTTTAAGCGCCCAGTACGGCAGCGAGCCTGCCCAGTGGCGCTGGGGCACTGCCCACATAGCCCGTTCGATCCACAAGCCGCTGGGCAACGTGCCCGCGCTGGCCAAGGTGTTTGACGTGACGGTACCGACCGGCGGGGACCCGTGGACGGTGAACGTGGGCCAGTATTGGCTGAACGAAGCCCAGCCCTTCCACAACCGCCACGCCGCCAGCATGCGCACCGTGTTTGACTTGGCCAACCTGGAGAACTCGCATTTCATTTACCAAACGGGGCAAAGTGGCTTGGTGTTTTCCAGCCGTTACCGCGACATGAAAGACCAGTGGAACGCGGTGGCGTATCGGCCGCTGCAGTTGCAAGGGCAGGAAGTGGGGAAGGCGCTGGTGCTTACGCCGTGATTTAGCGTTGTGCTCTCGGGCTTCGCGCGCCTATGTGCATGTGCGGCTGGGTATGTCCTTGTATGCTCATACATGGCTTGTTCGCCCATGCACTTGGTGGGTACGGGGCGGTGGAACCTTCGCTCTCTCAGCAGTTGGGTAAGGGGCCGCGAAGTCCGCGCCAAGTTAGCAGCAGTTGATCAGGCGTTGATATCCAGCGGCCGAACGTCCACCACGCCTCCAAGATCTGGTCGGTGGTGCATTCAGCGCAGCGGCATAAAGGAGAAGGCAGCGGCCCTAGGCCGCAACGGGGGACAGCCGCGGAGCTGAGTACACCGTCGGCATGCTCCAGTACAAGACAACGAATGCGCCATCGGCATGATCCCTTACAAAACTGAACTAGCACTGAAGACCAAACCTCAAGACGGTTGAGCAAGAGTAATCCGCACAGCCCGTATTTCTGCGCATTGACGCTGCATTTGAATGTCTCTACGCTCGGTTCAAATTTCTCACACAACCCTTGGAGACTGCATGACCGTATCCCTCACCGTCAACGGCGCGGCGCACACGTGCCCGGCCGCGCCCGACACCCCCTTGCTGTACGTGCTGCGTAACGACATTGGCCTCAATAGCCCCAAATACGGCTGCGGCGTAGCCCAGTGCGGCGCCTGCACTGTGCTGCTGGACGGGCAAGCGGTGCGCTCATGCATGCTGCCTGCATCCGCTGCGTCCGCAGGCAAGATCACCACGCTGGAAGGCTTGGGCAAACCCGACAAACTGCACGCCTTGCAAAAAGCGTTTATCGACGAGCAGGCCGCGCAGTGCGGCTACTGTATCTCGGGCATGATCATGTCGGCCAAAGCCCTGCTGGACAGGGTGCGCAGCCCCAGCGAGGCGCAGATACGCGAGGCGATGGCCGGCAACCTGTGCCGCTGCGGTACGCATACCCGCATCTTGCGCGCCATCCAGCGCGCTGCAAAGGAGCTGGCATGAAGCACTCCACCCTCATGACATCTCCCGCCACCGCCGCTGGCATCGGCGCGACTTTTACCCCCAGTCGCCGCAGCTTTATAAAAGCTGGCTCCCTCACTGTTGCTTTCAGTCTGTCAGGCCTGTTGCCCAGCGCAGCGCAAACCCCTGCGACCACACCAGCCGCCACACCACCGGCCCCAGCCAGACCGGTCTTGCCCGGCAGCCTGAACGGCAACCGCATGCTGGACGGCTGGTTGCGCATCAACCCCAACGGCACGGTCACCATGTTTACCGGCAAGGTCGAGCTGGGGCAGGGCATCTTGACGGCGCTCACGCAGATCGTCTCTGACGAGCTGGACGTGGATGTCAAGCGCCTGCAAGTCATCTCGGGCGACACCTCGCTCACGCCCAACGAGGGCACCACGGCGGGTAGCCTGTCGGTACAAGACAGTGGCACCGCGCTGCGCTACGCCTGCGCCGAGGCGCGTGCCCTGCTGCTGCAAGCGGCGGCCACCAAGCTGGGCGTGGGGCTTAGCGATATTCGGGTGATTGACGGTGGCATCAGCGCTGCCAGTGGCGCGCGCACCAGCTACTGGGAAGTCGCGGGCGAGGTGCCCCTCAAGCGCGAAGCTACCGGCCAAACCGCGCCCAAGTCCAGCAAAGAGCACCGCCTGATCGGCCAAAGCATGCCGCGCCGCGACATCCCCGCCAAAGTGACGGGGGGCGAGGCTTTTGTGCAAGACATGCGCCTGCCCGGCATGCTGTTTGGCCGCGTAGTGCACCCCAGCGCGCCGCGTGCCAAGCTCACGTCGGTGGACGAAGCCGCCGCCCGCGCCATGCCCGGCGTAGTGGCCGTGGTGCGCGATGGCAACTTCCTGGCCGTAGCCGCCCAGCGTGAAGAGCAGGCCATCGCCGCGGCGCTGGCCCTCAAAGCCAGCGCCCGCTGGAGCGCGCCAGGCGACCTGCCACCCGCAGGCGCGGCCATCTTCCCGTTCATGAAAAAGCAGCGCAGCATCGACACCGTGGTGAGCGAAAAAACTGCCGCCTCGCCAGCCACTGCCGCCAAAACCCTGCAAGCCGAGTACACCAAACCCTACCAGGCCCACGCCTCCATCGGCCCCTCATGTGCGGTAGCGCTGTGGACGGGTAGCGACAAGGTGCAGGTGTGGACGCATTCGCAAAGCGTGTTTCCACTACGTGCCGATTTGGTGAAAACACTGGGCCTGCCCGCCGCCAGCGTCATCGTCTCGCACCGCGAAGGTTCGGGCTGCTACGGCCACAACGCCGCAGACGACGTGGCACTGGATGCCGCGCTGCTGGCCCGCGCCGTGCCGGGCAAGCCCGTCAAGCTGCAATGGATGCGCGAGGACGAGTTTGCCTGGGAGCCGCTGGGCTCGGCCATGGTCATCAACCTCAGCGCTGCCTTAGACGCACAGGGCAGGGTGCAAGACTGGACGCACGAGCTGTGGAGCTACACCCACAACACCCGCCCGGGTGACGCCGACGGAGTGAACCTGCTCTCAGCCCGCCACCTGCAAAACCCCCAGCCCATCGGCCCGGCACGCAATATCCCCCAGCCGTCCGGCAGCAGCGACCGCAACGCCGTGCCGCTGTACGCCTTTCCTCAGCAAAAAATCACCAACCATTTGCTGCAAGACATGCCAATTCGCACCTCGGCCCTGCGCACCCTGGGCGCGTATGCCAACGTGTTTGCGGCAGAGTCATTTATGGACGAAATGGCCGCGCTGGCAGGCTCTGACCCGGTGGAGTTTCGCCTGAAGCATCTGCAAGACGCCCGCGCCCGCGCCGTCATCGAGCGCACCGCCGCCATGGCCAACTGGAAGCAGAGCGCCACCGGCTCGCTGCCCAAAACCCAAGAGGCCGTGCTCAAAGGCCGTGGCATCGCCTTCTCGAAATACAAAAACCTGGCCGTGTACTGCGCCGTCATCGTTGATGTGGCGGTAGACACGCGCTCAGGCATCGTCACCGTAGAGCGCGCCTGGTCAGCCAATGATGCCGGCCTGGTCATCAACCCCGACGGCCTGCGCAACCAGATCGAAGGCGGCATTGTGCAGTCTGCCAGCTGGACGCTGTACGAGGCTGTGGCCCACAACGCCCAGCAAACCTTGACCCGCAACTGGGCCGACTACCCCATCCTGCGCTTCCCACAAGTGCCAGAGGTTAAGGTGGAAATCATCAACCGCCTCGAAGAGCGCCCACTGGGCGTAGGCGAAGGCTCGCAAGGGCCTACGGTGGCGGCGATTGCCAATGCGTTTGCCAATGCGACCGGCGTGCGGCTGCGGGACTTGCCGTTGACACCGGATCGGGTGAAAAAGGCGTTGGGGTAGGGGTAGGGCGTAGAAGGAGGCCAGCCTACGCCGGGCTGGCTGTAAACGGCAACGAGGTGCAAACTTGCGGCTAAACGAACGCTATACATATAAGAGCTGCTCCCGCGATATTCTATTGGTCTGCAGCCCGATGGGTACCTTAAAAATAGGTAAAAATCGCCGTTTAGGGTATGTGGCTGGCATAACGACTTAAATTGTCGCCAAGCCAGCGCGCACCAGTATCCATTCGGCACTGTCGTTCCACACGTCTATCTGGGTGATCAGGCCGTGCGTCACCACATAGCGGTCTACATAGCGGTTGCCCTCAAAAGGCGTGTCATCAGGCCACTGGCCGTACAAGGTGCCAATGCTGTAGACCACGGTTTCGTCGCGTGCGCGGTGTAGCGGCTGGCCGCTGCGGGGTCGGGAATCATGATGAGCCGCAGGAATTCGTTGACGACGTTATCCGCTTGGTCGGGCGTCTTCAATAGGGCCTGGTCGGTTGTCAAACGAATGTCTCCTGCGGCTGGTGGTGTGGTGATTTTAGTCACGTCATCACTTCCACATTGGCCTGCTTGGCCACCGCGCGCCAGGTGTCGATCACGGCGATTCTTGGGCGCACAGGGGTTGCGCTCAGGTTTCGCCAGCGGGGTACTTAAGCCGCCATGGCCTGAGACAGCGTGGCCTGCAGGCCCTCCCGCAGGGTGTCCAGCATCTGGGCTCTTTTGCGGTATTGCGCGCGTTTATGCGCTGGCCGCTCTGCCAAGGGGGTGATTTTTTCAGCCAGCGGGATGGCAAAATTTCCGTCGGCTAGGGGCGTTCCGCCTGCCGCAGTCCACAGGTCATCGTAGTCAATTTGAACGCTCTTTCTATGGGCATAGCGGCTAGATTTGTATATGTGGTTTTGCTGGTCCACAGCCTCTATGGCACCTACGCCGAGCCTCTGTGCCAGTTGGCGCAGTGCCCACATCAGCAGCAGTCTGGGTTGCAGGCCAAACAGCTCCTGCGTGGCGACTTTCAAGGCTTCGCGGTTAGGGCCGGCGCCGCCTTGGATGCCACCCAGCTTCATTTTTACCTGCTGGTGCTCGACTGAGAAACTGAAGGTGAGTGAGAGCAGGGTGCACTGTGCCTGCACAAACTGCAGGGTTAAACAGCCCTCTTTGTCAAACTGGCCCACACGGCGCAAAACCAAGCCGTAGGGGGTGTTGGATTTTCCGCTGGCGGTACCGAGCAAATAGCCCTGACCGTGCATGATGCTTTTTGCGACAGTTGGGGTGAACGCCGAGTAAAAAAACCTGTAGTGGCTGGCAAGCAGCTCGGCCCGTTGCAAAGCGCTCAGTCTGTGGTCAAAAAACGGGCGGTGAATCACATCTAAAAAACACGCTTCTTGCTGCGCGATGGCACCCAGCGGCGAGCGCCGGACAAGCGAGAACCATTGGTGGCTGCTGTGAGGATGCAATACCGAGCGGGCGATAAAACGCACTTTTCTATGCCATTGCATCTGCGGCTGCAAAAACCGCATGCCATAGGCCCATCGGTAATCACTCCATAGTGACGGTGTGGTGTCAGCACATGGCAAGTCATGTTCAGTCGTTGGCTCATTCCAAGCCAGCAAGTTGACAGCATTCACAAGAAGTGCTGGGTAGTCAGCAAAACCGCCCAAGACTGGTTTGTTGTTGTAGCTCAGCATGATCAACATGAAGTTATGTAAAGATAATATTGTCCTCATCCTATTCAGGGCCACTGTAAGTAGTTGCCGTTGAATACTATTTAAATTAACTTAACATAATATACATCGTATGAAGTAAAATAAACCCAGCAGGCGTAGCCCTGACACCAGAACATCAAGGCTTAACGGGTGTATCCCTGGCACAGCCCGGCATTGACCGCGCCTTTGCATTCGCGTTTTAAGCGGCGTTCGCGGTCTTTGGGCGCCTCGGATGACCCGTTGGAACTAAACGAGCCAGCGCGACCGGCATGGCAATGATGGCCTTGCTCTTTCGATGTATGGCATCCTTGGGAATCTACACCGCCAGAACTGGCACCGGCATAGTTTGCAGCGATGCTGATAGATAAACCCAGCATGATCGGCAGAACGCGCATTAGTTTTGAAAATTGCATTGCATCCATTCAAATTAGAAAAAGTGTCCCCAAGGCTACCAAGTGCCTTTGGGTTGTTTGGTCCGCACAAACGCGCCAATAATGTCGGCGCTTTCCTGGCGCAAGGCTTTTTGGGCGAAGTCTATGGCGCTCATGCCCAGCTGGTTTTTCAGCAGCGGGTCGGCGCCTTCTTCCAGCAGCAGTTTGACGGCGCTGGGCGTGCCGTACATGGCGGCCATCATGAGTGGCGTGCTGCCGTTGGGCGACTCGGCGTCGATGTAGGCGTGCTTTTCCAGCAGCAGGTTGATCAAGGCAATGTGGCCCGACGTGGCGGCGTAATGCAGTGGCGTCCAGCCGGTTTTATTGACATCGGCGTCTTTGGCCAGCATGGCAGTGACCAGCTCCACCTGGCCTTTGAGCACGGCCATCATCAAAGGGGTTTCATCGGCATCGTTGCTGGCGTTCAAATCTATTTTGGGCCAGTCGATCAGCACTTTGGCGGCCTTGAGGGATGGCTCGCGCAGGGCCAGGTACAGGCCATGTTGCTTGTTGGGGTCACGGGTGTTGGGGTCAAAACCGCGTTGCAGCAGGGTTTGGACGGTTCTCGCATCGTCTTGCTGGATGGCTTTGAAGAAGTCTTCATACGATCCTGCATTGGCGAAAGAAAATTGAATTAACACATATAGATAAACTACATATTTAAAGTAATTTCTCAGCATAAATGTCGCTCTGTAGATGCCTATGCATCTAACGCATGGCTGAAAAGACGGTCAAAATTGGCGCTGGTGGCCGCTGCTATCGACTCTACATCCGTCCCTTTGATGCTGGCCAACTGCTGTGCAACAAAGGGTACGTACGAGGGGTTATTGGTTTTGCCCCGGTACGGCATGGGGGCCAAATACGGGCTGTCCGTCTCAATGAGGCAGCGGTCTAGGGGCACAAAAGCGGCCACTTCGCGCAGTTCGGCCGCGGCTTTGAAGGTCAAAATGCCAGAGAACGAGATGTAAAAACCCAAGTCCAGTGCTGCGCGGGCCACCGCCATGCTTTCGGTAAAACAGTGGAACACGCCGGTGACGGCAGAGCCTTTCGCAGTTACAGCGCCCTCTTTGGCATCGGATTGGGCACCGGATGGAGCGCCCTGCCCGCTACGCTGCGCCACCGGCGCAGCGTTGGCCATCTCTTCCCGCAAGATGGCCAGGGTATCGTCAGAGGCATTGCGGGTATGGATGACCAGCGGCAAGCCGGTGACCCGCGCGGCGCGGATGTGGGTGCGAAAGCGCTCGCGCTGCCATTCCATGTCCGCCACAGTGCGGCCGCCTTTGCGCTCCTCCATCTGGTAGTAGTCCAGCCCGGTCTCGCCAATGGCCACTACCTTGGGCAGTTGGGAGCGTTGCACCAAGTCGTCCAGCGTAGGCTCGTAGATGCCTTCGTTGTCGGGGTGCACGCCGACGGTGGACCAAAAATTGTCGTACGTGGTGGCCAGCGCATGCACATCGGCAAACTCTTCGATGGTGGTGCAAATGCACAGGGCGCGGGTCACGTGGGCGGCCGCCATGGCCTCACGTATGTGCGGCAACTGGCTCTTGAGCTCGGGAAAGTTCAGGTGGCAATGGGAGTCGGTAAACATGAAAAAAGCTGCGCAATTTAAAGATATATTGGCCGCCAGCCCTTTATTTAATCGCGGGAGCAGCTACTGAATAGATAGTGAAATAAATGCTTGCGAAGCGACTTGAGCTTACCTATTGCAGCGCCGGAGCAAGGCCTAGATGGTTTGCGTAGGCCGGTCAGACGCCAAATGGGCACCCAAAATATCTTCGATCTTGACCTTGAGCTGTTTGGACTTTTCGTCCGGCGGAAAACGAATGCCCACACCTTGGGTGCGGTTGCCTGCGGCCTTAGCGGGTGTGACCCAAGCCACTTTGCCTGCGATGGGATAGCGCTGCGGGTCTTCAGGCAGGGTGAGCAGCACGTAAATATCGTCACCCAGCTTGTAGTCGCGCGCAGTAGGGATGAACACGCCACCGTCTTGGAACAACGGGATGTAGGCAGCGTACAGCGCCGCTTTTTCCTTGATGGCCAGTTGGATCACGCTAGGGCGCGGTGCTGTAGAGGTGGCGGCAAGGGGGGCAGAGGCGGTGCTGGGAGATGTGTTGGGAGGGGTGCTCATAGTGTGTGCAGTGTATGCGATGGCTGTGGCGTGGCAGGGCTTGGCTTGGCCTATTGCCTAGAGTTTAGGGCTATCTTGGCCTGGCTTACAAGGTCTTCCATCAACAATTCGGCTTTCCATGTGTGTTCGATGCTGCGCGCCAGGCTTTTGAGCTGCTCGCTCCATACCGACAGGGCGCGGGCCGGCGGCGGCTTGGGCAGGTCAGCGGCATTGAAAAAGCGCGGCGCAGCGCCCAGCTTGATAGCCCACAGGTCGTGGCAAAGCTTTTGCAGGGCGTCTAGCAGGGCTTTGGGCGACCAGTCATCGGTCGTGCCCTGGGCCCCGTTGATCAAGGCTTTTGGCAGCCTGGCCCAGGCAGATATTGCGCCAGCAGCTAGCCTTTGTGTAGCGTCCAGTGGCCTGCCACCGGCGGCGGCCAATACGGTGCGCAGGGCGGTGTCGTCCAGCTTGTCGCCCCCGCCCTGCTCGCGCAGCCAGGCCAGCGCGTCGTGCTCCGACGGCCAGTGCAGGGCAAAGCTTTGGCAGCGGCTGCGGATGGTGGGCAGCAGCTGGTGGGCGGCCTCGGTGGCCAAGGCAAACTTCACGTCGCCGCTGGGCTCCTCCAGCGTTTTAAGTAAGGCGTTGGCTGTGGGGATGTTCATGCGCTCTGCGGGGTACACCAGCACCGCCTTGCAGCGCCCTCGCCCGCTGGTGAGCTGGGCAAACTCAATGGCCTCGCGCATGGCGTCCACCCGTATCTCGCGGCTGGGTTTTCGGCTTTTGTCGTCGATCTCTTTTTGGGCTTTCTCACTCAGCGGCCAGCCGTGCTCGATCATCAATGTTTCGGGCATCAGCACCACCATGTCGGTGTGGGCGCGGGTGGCGATCATATGGCAGCTGGCGCACTGGCCGCAGGCCGCCTGTGTGGTCAGCTTGCCCGGGGCTTCGCACAGCCAGGCTTGCGCCAGGCTCAGGGCCAGCTCATACTGGCCCAGGCCAGAGGGGCCGTGCAGCAGCCAGGCGTGGCCGCGCTGGGCTAGCAGGGCGTCGCGTTGCGCGGCCAGCCAGGGGGGCATGGGCGTGGGGGGTGAGGCTGCAGGAGCCAAGTCGGAGGCGGTGTCTGCGGAGGCTTTGCTCATGCTAAAAACCCCTTGCTGCGCACAGCGGCCAGTACCTCGCCACGCACCGCCTCGATGGCTTGGTTGGCGTTAATACGGGCAAAACGCTCTGGCTGCTGGGCGGCGCGCTGGGCGTAGCCGGTGACCACGCGCTCAAAAAACGCCTGCGATTGGGACTCGAACTTGTCGGGCGTGCGGGCGCTGGCCAGCCGCTGGGCGGCGACGGCTGGCGGTACGTCGAACCACACAGTTAAATCGGGTTGCAAAATGCCTAAAGTTAAAGGCCTTTCAGCCTCTAGCCCTTGAGAATATTGCGCAGCCAGCTCTAAAAAAGAGAGCGTTTTGAGGTCAAACCCGCGCCCTGCCCCTTGGTAGGCAAAGCTGGCATCGGTAAAGCGGTCACACAGCAGGACCTCACCGCGTGCCAGAGCCGGTTCAATCACCTGCACGATGTGTTCGCGCCTTGCTGCAAACACCAACAGCGCCTCCGTCAGTGGGTCCATAGCGTCATGCAAGATCATCTCGCGCAGGCGCTCGCCCAGGGGCGTACCACCGGGCTCGCGGGTCAGGGTGACGGTTCTGCCACTGGCTTTGAATGCGTCAGCCAGCGCGGTAATGTGGCTCGATTTGCCAGCGCCGTCGATGCCTTCGAAGGAGATGAAGAGGCCGGTGGTCATATCACTGCCCCCGAATGTACTTGTTCACCGCATTGTTGTGCTCAGCCAAAGTAGCGCTGAACTGGCTGGTGCCGTCGCCCCGGGCTACAAAATACAGGGCCTTGGTGTCGGCTGGCTGCACGGCGGCCAACAAAGCCGCTTTGCCCGGCATCGAGATCGGAGTGGGCGGCAAGCCGGCGCGGGTATACGTGTTGTAGGGCGTGTCGGTTTGCAGGCCCTTTCGGCCAATATTGCCTTGGTACGACTCCCCCATGCCATAGATCACCGACGGGTCGGTTTGCAGCAGCATGCCTATGCGCAGTCGGTTGTTAAACACGCCGCCAATCTCTGGCCTGTCCGTCGGTTTGCCGGTTTCTTTCTCAATGATACTGGCCAAGGTCAAGGCCTGGTCGGGGGTTTTGAGCGTGATGGTGCTGGAGCGGGCGTCCCACGCAGCAGCAAGCTGCTTGTCCATGGCGCGGGCGGCGGCTTGCAGCACTACCACGTCGCTTGACCCCTTGGCGTAGCTATAGGTTTCCGGGAAAAAGCGGCCCTCGGGGTGCACGCCGGGTTTGCCTATTTTGGCCATCAAGGCATCATTGCTCAGGCCTTGGGTGTCGGGCTTTAAATGCTCGGCCTTGGCCAGCGCGGCGCGCATTTGGCGGATGTTCCAGCCCTCCACAATCGTCACGCTGCGCAGCGACTGCAGGCCGTAGTACAGCTTGGCCAGCAGCTTCTGCGGCGTATCGCCCTCTTCTATCTCGTAGGTGCCAGTTTTCAAACCGCCTGATTTGCCAGAGACACGAAAGTACCAGTAGAGCAACGCCGGACGGGTGTCGACCCCGGCTTTCACCACCGCGTTGGCCGCGCTGCGCGCCGAGCTGCCTGCGGGCAGCACCAAGTTAAGCGACTGGGTGCCTGCCGGCAATGCCAAGGGCTGGCCAGACCACCACCAGGCCGCACCGCCACCCAGGCCAGCAACGAGCAACAAGCTCAGCAAAACCTTGAGCACAGCAAAACCGCGCTGGCGTGAAGAGAGGGCTGGCGAAAGTGGGGCTGGCGAAAGTGGGGCTGGCGAAAGCGAGGCTAGCGAATGGGGTGCGGGCATAGGCATGGGGCAATGATAAAAATGGGTTGTCAGGTGGGGATGATACCGGGGCGCGATAATCGCATCTATGTCTACTGCACCCTTACTTCACTTTAACTTGTCCGTCACCCTGAACCAAACCGGTGGGCCTCTGGGTATTATCCGCGCCCAAGGAGCTGATACCATCAAGTTTTTGCAGGGCCAGCTGACCCAAGATGTCGCTTTGCTAGGCCTGTCCGAGGCGCGCTTGGCAGCGTGGTGCTCGGCCAAGGGGCGCATGCTGGCCAGCTTTGTCGTGTTTAAAAATACGCACGAGGATATTTTGCTGTTGTGCAGCCCCAGTGTGCTGCCTGCTACCTTGAAACGCCTGCAAATGTTTGTCATGCGCGCCCAGTGCAAGCTGAGCGACGCAACGGCAGAGTTTGCGGTGCAGGGTTTTTCGCACACAGATGCAGCGCCAGCCGGCGCTGCAAATTTAGTAGCTTCTCGCGCACTGCAGACCATGGCTTTAACCCGAAATGGCAACGACATCACGGTGCAGTTGCCACACGGCGTAGTCCAAGGCCAGCGCATTGCCCGCTCGCTGCGGGTGCAGCCTGTGGTAGCTGGCGCAGTGCCTACAGCACCAGCCTCCAGCGACGACTTAGCGGTTTGGCAGTACCTGGAGGTAAGCAGCGGCATCGCCCCCATCACCGCGCCCATCAGCGATGCCTTTGTGCCGCAAATGCTCAACTACGAGTCCACTGGCGGGGTGAACTTTAAAAAAGGCTGCTACCCCGGCCAGGAGGTGGTGGCGCGCAGCCAGTTTCGCGGCACGCTCAAGCGCCGGGGCTACATTGTTAGCAGCGAGGCACCGCTGGCCGCCGGGCAAGAGCTGTTTGACAGCCGCGACACCGAGCAGCCCTGCGGCACCGTAGCCTACGCTGCGCAGCAACCCGGCACCGAGCCTGGCCGCCCGTGGCTGGCCATTGCGTCCCTGCAAACCAGCGCGGCTGACAGCCCCCTTTTGCTTGCCACCGCGCAAGGCCCGGCGCTAGAGTTGCAAGCCCTGCCCTACGTGCTGCTGGACGATATTTGAGGCCACCACCCCATGTGTTTGATCGCCATGGCCTGGGGCGTGAGCGCCCAATACCCGCTGGTCATTGCGTCGAACCGCGACGAGTTTTACGCCCGCCCCACCGCCCCGCTGGCCGAGTGGACTACCGACGAAGGCCACACCATCTACAGTGGCCGAGACCTGCAGGGCGGCGGCACCTGGTTGGGCTTTGCGCAAGGCGGCCGCTTCGCCATGCTGACCAATGTACGCAACCCCGCTGCTCCGGTGCCCGCTACCGCGCGCAGCCGTGGCGCACTGGTGATGGACTGGCTCACGAGCGACCACGATGCTGCGGTTTGGTGCGATGTGCTGCAGCCCCTAGCCTATGCCGGTTTCAACCTCATCATCGGCGACTGGGCGCGCCAAGAATGCCACTACGTAAGCAACCAAAACTTGCCCAATTCAACAACAGATTTAGAGTTAAATAAGCCTCTAGCCCAATGGAACGTCGCGGGAGCAGCTACTGATAATGTAGCGAATGGATTACCCGTGCCGATACCCCGCGGCCAGATAGTGGGCTTGTCCAACGCCGCGCTGAACACTCCTTGGCCCAAAACGCGGCACTTGGTTGGCGCGATGGGGGACGCCTTGGGTGGTGCGTCGGGCGACGCTCCAGGCCGTGCTTTAGGTAACGGGCTGTCCAGTCCACCGGCACGGCACCTGGCCCTGCCAGACCTGCAAGAAGCCTTGCAACGCACTTTGCTGGACGCGCAAATGGCGCCCGATGACCAATTACCCCACACTGGCGTGCCCGCAGCCCAAGAACAAGCTTTGTCCAGCGTGTTTGTGCGCTACCCCGCAGAGCAGCCCAGCTACGGCACCCGCACCAGCTTGGTAGCCGTGCTCAGCGCCCAGCAGCGCCTGCATTTGCTGGAGACCACCCACCCGACCGCTGAGCACGCAGGTCGAGAGGTATCGCACACTCTGGATTGGCCGTTGTAATCGGCGATGGATGTCGCCAAGCCTTGCGCGGAAAGATCGAGCCTCGTTACAGCTTAGCCTGCCAAGCCTCTGGCACCTGCGCAAGCACTT
>JAYVDN010000528.1:0-1701 GCA_043749385.1 Polaromonas sp. | reverse complement strand
TTTGGTGACCGAAGTGCACACCCGCGTCCAACATCTCGCGCATAGAAATTGCCATTTTTTAACTCCAAAGGTTAGGTCTAAAATTCAACTCGTTTTGCGTGAACATTGACAGGCAATATGCCTTAAAGTCATTACTAGTCAATGCTCGCAACACCTTGATTGAGCTGATTTGCGTGTTTACTTTGCTGTCCTACAACCCAACAATGCTGTTCGGCCATACTCTGCAAAGCCATAAATTATAGCATCCCATGTCCACCTCTACCCAAACCACCACACTGCGCCCCACTAACGCCCGCCGCGCCGACCTGTTCAGCACGCGCCGGGCCATACTTGCCGGTCGCGCCACAGCGGCGCAAGAGATGGCTCAATCGATTGCTATCGCCCAGTCCCCCGCCTGCCAGCACACCTTTATGCAAGTAAACGAGCAAGCCGCGCACGCCCTGGCGGCGCAAACCCCGGCTACCTTGCCTTTGGCGGGCCTTGCGGTGTCGATCAAAGACCTGTTTGATATACAAGGCCAAGTCACCGCTGCAGGCTCCAAGGTGCTGGCCAATGCCCCCGTGGCCACCGCCGACTGTCCCGCCGTAGCGCGACTCAAAGCCGCTGGCGGCGTGGTGCTGGGCCGCACCAATATGGTGGAGTTTGCGTTCTCCGGGGTGGGCTGCAACCCGCACCATGGCACGCCGGTTAATCCCTGCGACGCGGAAGTAGCGCGCGTTCCGGGTGGATCTTCCAGCGGGGCCGCCGTGTCGGTAGCCACTGGCGCTGCTTTTGTGGGCTTGGGCAGCGACACCGGCGGCTCGATTCGCATCCCGGCAGCACTGTGCGGCGTGGTGGGTTTTAAGCCTACCGCGCGTACCGTGCCCACCCAAGGCGCTTTCCCCTTGTCCACCACACTAGACACTGTGTGCGCCATGACCCGCTCGGTACGTGATGCCATCACCGTGCATGAAGTGCTGTCCCACACCAGCGTACCCGCCAGCGAAGCGCCCCTTAGCCAATACAAGCTGGCGGTAGCCCGCACCGCGATGCTGGACAACTTGGATGCCACGGTAGCCAAGGCCTTTGCCCGCACACTGGCCACCCTGCGCGCTGCGGGCGCGCAGATTACCGAGATATATCTCACCGAGATAGCAGACTTAGGCCATATCCAGTCGCGCGGCGGCCTGTCTGCCCCCGAAGCACAGGCTTGGCACCGCGCGCGGGGCCTGTGGCCCGACCAGCGCGCCGCCTACGACCCGCGCGTTGCCCAGCGCGTGGCCATGGCTGACAACATGACAGCCAGCGACTACGTGAGCCTGCTGACCAACCGCAGCGCCTGGATCGCGCGCACAGAGCAGGCCTTGACAGGCTTTGACGCGGTTCTCTCCCCTACCGTGCCCTTGGTAGCCCCCAGCATTGACAGCGTGGCCCCTGCGACGGGCCACAACGCCGCGCAAGATGCTGCCCGGGATGCCGAGTTTTGGCGCGTCAACGCCCTGCTGCTGCGCAACACCAGCGTGGTGAACCTGTTGGACGGCTGCGCCATCAGTCTGCCCTGTCACATAGCAGGTGAATTACCTGTGGGTTTGATGGTTTGGCACGGCGCTATGCACGACAATACGGTGTTGCAGATTGCCTTGCAGATCGAGGCCGCTCTGGCTTAACCGCGTTCACACACCACTCTTAAAATAGTAGCTGCTCCCGCGATATTCTATTGGG
>JAYVDN010000527.1:0-4117 GCA_043749385.1 Polaromonas sp. | reverse complement strand
AAGTTGTGTGTACTAGAGTTTTCCACGGTAGCAATACCTCTGCAAAAGGCCTACGATTGGTATTCCTTTTCAATTTTGCCAAAATTAGGGTCTTGGATAGCAGGTGATGCGCAAAGCTACCAGTATTTGGCAGAATCGATACGCATGCACCCGGATCAGGAAGCCTTGAAGAAGATGATGCAAGGGGCGGGTTTTGGGCATGTGGATATCCACAACTTGACTGGCGGGATTGTGGCCCTACATATGGGTATCAAGTGCTGAGAACTTGAGTGGGGTATCAAGTGCTGAGAACTTGAGTGGGGTATCAAGCACTTAGTGCGCTTGAGCAAATCGTGGTTCGGTGGTTTGAATTTAGTTTTTGAACGTAGTTTTATTTAGGAGACGTTATGAAATTCTTGTCTTTGGTACTCGCGGCAGCTTTGCTGGTCGTGGGCGTGCAAGCTGATGCCAAGCGTTTAGGCGGCGGCAAGTCGGTGGGCAAACAGTCCAGCAACGTCACGCAAAGCCAGTCAGCTCCTACAGCGCCGGCAGGCGCAACCAACGCGGCGGCGGCCAAGCCGGCTACACCTGCGGCACCTGCCGCGCCCAAGAAGCCTTGGGGCGCCATGCTAGGCGGCCTGGCCGCTGGCTTGGGCTTGGCTTGGCTGGCCAGCTCGCTGGGTCTGGGCGGTATGGCGGGCGCCATTGGCCAGATGCTGATGTTTGGTCTGCTGGCTTTGGCCATCATGCTCGGCGTGGGCTGGTTTATGCGCCGCCGTGCGGCACAAAAGGGGCAAGGCGCAACGGGTAATGCCAATTCTCCTTTTGCTTTCCAGGGTGCGGGCGCGGATGCGGCGAACCCGGCCACGGCCAAAACATACCGCCCTGAAAGCGTGGGCAACGACGCCTCGGCCCGCCCATGGGAGCGCAACAGCATGGCTTTTGACGGCTCCAAAAACGGTGGCAGCATGATTGGTTCGGCCATCGGCGCTGGCGCAGCTGGTGCCAGCCTGAGTGGTTCACAGTCCTGGGGTATCCCGGCTGACTTTGACATCAACGGTTTCCTGGCCTCCGCCAAGCAAAATTTCATTACTCTGCAAGCTGCATGGGACAAGTCAGACATCAGCAGCCTGCGCTCGATGATGACCGACACCATGCTCAGCGAGATCAAGTCGCAACTGGCCGAGCGTGAGCAGCACACCGGTGCAGGTGCGAACCACACCGAAGTAGCGGCCCTGGACGCCAAACTTCTGGGTATCGAAGAGGACGACAACGCATGGCTGGCCAGCGTAGAGTTCTCCGGCATGATCAAGGAAGACCCCTCACAAAGCCCTGGCCCGTTCCGCGAAGTGTGGAACATGACCAAGTCCAAAACCACCGCCGGTGGCTGGTTGGTAGCCGGTGTGCAGGCCTTGCAATAAGGTCTGCAATAAAGGTTAAACCGGAAAAATCGGGCAAAAGTCAATTTTGCTTCGATAATCAGGGGACGTATGAACACCACGTCCCCTTTTTCTTTGCCCTTTACTTTTCCACCCACAGCGCAAGATCTGCCAGCGTGGCTCAAGCCACCCGAATGGCTGGTGCGTGAGCTACAGCAGCGCATCGTGCTGGCATTGAACCATGTGCTGCAGCAAGAACCCGAGGCGATGGCCCGACTTGCCAGACAAAAAGGGCAGGTAGCACATATCGAGATGGCACCCATGGCTATAAAACTCATAGCTACTCCCGCAGGTTTGCTGGATATTGCCCCATGGGAAGCTAAAGCGGATTTGACTTTGACAGTGACGGATAGCAACCCCCTGTCTTTGCTGCAAACCACTCTGCGCGGTGAAAAACCCGCCATCCAGATCCAGGGCGACGTGCAGTTGGCTGCTGAGGTGAACTGGTTGGTAGACCATGTGCGCTGGGACGCGGAAGAGGACCTCAGCCGCATCATCGGCGACGCGCCCGCGCACAGCGCCATGCAAGTGCTGCGGCAAGCAGCGCAAATGCTTAAAAAATTTGCACCCACTCCAGCAACACCCTCGGCGGCTGGTGCGTCAACAGCGCCATCTGCCGCAGATCACGCCACCGCTGCACACCCAGCACAAGGCTAGGGCGAGTGATATGGGTTTTTTCCAACGGATCTGGCGCGGCGCATTCATTGTTTTCATCGTATTGCGCTACGGGCTTGATGAGCTGGTACTGACCAGTTTTCAAAAACCTTGGCTGAAAATTATTGCCCGCATTGTCTCAGTGGGCCGCAACTTGCGTGCACCCCGCGGCCAACGATTGCGTGAAGCGCTGGAGCGCCTGGGCCCCATTTTTGTCAAATTTGGCCAAGTGCTTTCGACCCGGCGCGACCTGATGCCTACAGACATTGCGGACGAGCTGGCGCTGCTGCAAGACCGCGTGCCACCGTTCGATTCCAAAATTGCAGTGGCCACGATTGAGCGCGCATTCCGTCGCAAAGTAGGTGAGATATTCACGCATTTTGAGCAAGTGCCTGTGGCCAGCGCGTCCATAGCCCAAGTGCACTTCGCCACCTTGCTGGACAAAAGCGGAACAGCGCGCGAAGTGGCCGTCAAAGTAGTGCGCCCTGGCATGCTGGCAGCGATTGAAAAAGACCTGGGGCTCATGCGCACGATGGCGGGCTGGGTTGAGAGCTTGAGCGCCGATGGCAAACGCTTAAAACCGCGCGAGGTAGTGGCCGAGTTTGACAAATACCTGCACGACGAACTTGACTTGGTGCGCGAGGCGGCCAGCGCCGCGCAGCTGCGGCGCAATATGGCAGGCTTGAACTTGGTGTTGATCCCCGAGATGTATTGGGATTTTTGCCACTCGGAAGTCATTGTGATGGAGCGCATGTATGGCGTACCCATCAGCCACATGGACAAACTACACTCTGCGGGTGTCGATGTCAAGCAGCTTGCCCGCGACGGAGTGACCCTATTTTTCACCCAGGTGTTTCGTGATGGATTTTTCCATGCCGACATGCATCCAGGCAATATCCAGGTCAGCCTGGATCCGCAGCATCTTGGCCGGATCATATCGTTGGACTTCGGCATTGTCGGCACTCTGACCGAGGTAGACAAAGAATACCTGGCGCAAAACTTTGTCTCCTTTCTCAGGCGGGACTACAAACGTGTGGCAGAGCTGCACATAGAGTCGGGCTGGGTGCCCGCTGCCACGCGCGTGGACGAGTTGGAAGCCGCCATACGCGCCTGCTGTGAACCGTATTTTGACCGTCCCCTCAAAGAGATATCTCTAGGTATTGTGTTGATGCGCCTGTTCCAAACATCGCGCCGCTTCCATGTAGAGATTCAGCCGCAATTGGTATTACTGCAAAAAACCTTGCTCAATATCGAAGGCCTGGGCCGCCAGTTGGACCCCGATTTAGACCTGTGGGCCACCGCCAAACCGTTTTTGGAAAAATGGATGCTGGAGCAAATTGGTCCGCAAAAACTCATCGAACAGCTCAAATCCCAAGCCCCGCGCTACGCCAAGCTGCTGCCCGAGCTGCCGCGCTTGCTGCACGACTATCTCCAGCAGCAAAAAGGCACGCACGACCATGCGCTGGCCGAGTTGCTGGCGGAGCAAAAGCGCACCAACAGTCTGCTGCAAAAAATTATTTACGGTGGGCTCGGTTTTGTACTGGGCCTGATCTTGATACAAATATTGTTACGCATTAAACTCACCCGATTTTTCTAAATCCTCGTTGAAGGGTATTCACGCCATGCTGTTGACCTTAGTTATTGTGTATCTGCTGATCACCATCGCCATTGGCCTGTGGGCGGCCAAGCGGGTTAAAAATACCACAGACTTTGCCATCGCCGGGCGTAGCTTGCCGCTGATCATGATCGTCACCACCACCTTTGCCACCTGGTTTGGCTCAGAGACGGTGCTGGGGATTCCGGCCAAGTTTGTCAACAGCGGACTGAACGGCGTGGTGGAAGACCCGTTTGGCGCGGGTACTTGCTTGATTTTGGTAGGCCTGTTTTTTGCGGGCAAGCTCTACAAGATGAGCTTGCTCACCATCAGCGACTATTACCGCGAGCGCTTTGGCCGCAGTGTGGAGGTGCTGTGCTCGGTCATCATCATGCTCAGCTACCTGGGCTGGGTGTCGGCCCAGGTTACCGCGCTGGGCCTGGTGTTTAAC
>JAYVDN010000526.1:0-17631 GCA_043749385.1 Polaromonas sp. | reverse complement strand
AGCGCGCCTTGTAGAGTGTCTGGACGGATGCATACTTTATGTCAGCGGCTTGGCCGCCCGTTGAACGACGATTGTGCAGCTCAAGATGGCATGGTTTCCAGCCTGTTGACTTGCCCACAATGAAGCGGCGTTTCTGGCCATCGAACCCCGTGGCCTCGACGCGCCAGCCCTCAAGCCCGAGGAGTTGGCTTGTCAAGCTGGAATAATCGGTTTGGGCTTGACGCTCTGTTTTGCTCAGTGTTTTCCAAAGTTCGGCGTTCATTTCAGCACCTCTGATAGGTATTCGAGAAGGTACTTGGCGTACGACGTGTTGAACTCGTTCCCGTCGAATGTGAACGCCTTCTCGTGGGCCTCATGGGCGGCCTTCTGTGCCGCCCGCAGGCGCTCCCGCATCTCAACTGTCCATGTGATGGTTTTCATTTCAGCTCCTTCAATACGCCGACAGCTGGTCGGCACAGTTTTTGGCTCTTGCGAGCCGCCTCGATTCGCTTGTCAGCGAACTTCTGGCCCTTGCGGGCCTCCTCGCTATCGCTCTGGGGAACCGTTCCCCGTAACCTAGTCTCCTCGTGCGTGCTTCGCTGCGCGCTGCGCCTCCAGCTTCGCCTCGTACTCTTTTGTGGCCTTCACCAGCCCCGCCCAGTACGGGGGCAGCCTGTCTGCGCGCGCATGCCCATCAGAGTGCGACATCGCTCTTGCTGCGGCGTCTACGGCCGCGCTTGCCTTGCTTATGGTGGCCTCTGCTTTGGCGTCTATTGCGGCGAGGGTAATCGCTACCTCCGCCTTCAGTGCCTTGAGCTGCACGCGCACGTCCGCCGCTATCGCCACCCTGCGCTCGCGCGCCATCTCCCGCACCCTCTCCTTCAGCTTGTCCGCCCGCATCGGCACGCTCAGCTTCGCCTCCGCCAGGGCCGCGCCTGCCTGCTTGTGCGCCAGAGCAGGCCGCTCTTCCTCGTCAAATGCTGCGTTGCGTTTGGCCAACCAGACCTGTAACTCGGCCGCTACAACGGCTGCGCTCTTATGCTTGCTCATCTTGTTCTCCCGCTTCGGCCTGCTCCAGGCCCTGCTCCAGGGCCTGTAGTCTGCGCTTGGCTCGATGTTTCGCTCGGTACTGCGTCTGCTTCTCTTTCGCGCGCTGCCTTGCAGCGTCCACTCGTGCCTGCATACCTGCTGTTTCGCTCTGGCCTTGGGAAACGTGTTTCCCATCCGTGTCCAGCCCGTGCATCGTACGCGCCTGCCACTCACGCAGCTCCTCCCGCGCCTTCGCATCCAGTAGGTGCTCCCATTTGATCGGCGCTTTGTCCTGCAACCCCCGCCTGTGTACCGCTGTGCGCGCTGCGTTGAGTGCTGCTACAAGTGGCGTTTGTTGGCTGTCCCCCTCGTGCTGCGTAGTGAGTCGTGCGATACGCATCTCCAACACGTCCCATCGGGCGTCGGACACGCTACGCTCCCCCGCTGTAGAGAACGGCACCAGTCGCTTTCCCCGCATACCCGGCGTGTTGTACATCTGCTCGAAAGCACCGACCAAGGCGTGCCGCACCTTTTCTGGCACCCACGCTTGCCACGTCATACCCTGCTGCGGGAGAGGCGTCTTGAATGCGTTGGCCGCTACTTGCGGGATACTGTCCCCCGCTACGTTGAGTTTGCGCGCCGTGTTAATTCGGTCTCGTGTACGGCGCAGCGTTAACAAGTATGCGCTATATACAGGCTCTCGTAACGGGTCTGTACGCCACCGAAACTCACTTGAGGCTAGACTAGCGACGGCCTTGGTTAGCGGGGCAAGTAAAAAACCCCAGTCGTTGGCTTTTTGGGCAAGCAGCGCGCGTTTCTGGTCTGCCTGCATGGATAGGACTACGCGGCGTGTTTCGTCACTAGATAGCCCAGATGTGCGCAGTTCTTGCGCCAGTTTGTGCAGTTGCATGGGTTCCTTTCGGTTGGTTGGGGAGATTTACACGCACATTGTACACGTTTTACGTGGTTTATGGAGTTAGCGTATGGAAAGTCTTTTCTGTAGTATACGTGTGTCTGGCGTAAGTCGTTGATTCCTATAGGGGTGACATGGGAGATTCCGCAAATATGGGGTCATTTGACCAGGAGAATCTTCCATCACAAAAGCCAAACACTGCACACACCTTTTTGAAACAGCCAAAAAAAAAGAATTAAAAAGAAAAAAGCAAACACGCCCTTTTGTATCCCCTCTTTTATATATACTAATTTAGATATAGTAATAAGAGTAAGAGAGAATACAAAAAAGGTATAAGAATCAACAAGTTAGCGCCCACTGTAGGACTGTTTAGGGGAACGCTATGCTTGTCTGTACGGTTTAGTGTTGTTTTTACGCTAAAGCGTAAAAACTTGGGGAACGCGTTCCCCAAGCGCCGCGAGGAGGCCCGCAAGGGCCACCGGCCTCACCCTCAATGAGTCGTTAGTACGTGCACGGTGCGACGCCCGAAGCGGGCCTGGGTTGATACAGTCGCAGGCATAAGGGTAATGTCCCCGTAGCCCGAGCGGGCACACGCGCCAGGATAGGCAGGCAGGGCAATAGGTGCAGTGCACAGGGAAGGGACACGCACGGGCCGCTCATAGGCCAGCTCAAGCGTGCCCGTGTTGAACGAGCGGGTGTACTCCCGCTCAAACAGGTTGTTGGCGCGAGCGCCGCGAGTGTGGGTGAAGCGGGTAGAGGATGTTGACATGATTTTCTTTCAGTGTGGGGAACGTGTTCCCCGGGTTGTTGCCGCAGGCGCGGCCCATTGCACCCGCGTTGGCAGGCGCAACAGGCTGTGTTCTACAGGGGGATGCATGCCCCGAAGTAGGCATCTTTACCCCCTACATCCACCTGCGCCCACGCGCCTGTGGAGATGAGCTGGTCGCGGCGGTCGTGCGCGGCCTCATGGCCCTCTACCGCGTAGATACGGAACCCCTTGCCGCCCTTAAAGTGGGCGACCACGAACTTCGTAGATACGGAACCCGCCAAATCCATCGTTACTTGTTTGCGAATCATAAAATCTCTCCAATAAAAGATCGGGGAACGTGTTCCCCATGGTTGATAAAGCGTATCCGATATACCCGATTACTTGGCAGGCTTTGCTGCCTTGAGGGCGGCCATCACGACGTCGAAGTCGTACGTTGCCAAGAGTGCAGCAAGCTCTGATTTCAGGGCGCGGGGGATAGCCACTTGCTGCACAGTAACTTCACCCTTCGCTCTTGCACTGTCCAATGACACGTATGTCTTGAACTGTTTGTTTGCAAGGTTTACCGCAGCTTCATGCTTCGCGGTACGTTCTGCCCGTGTTTGCCCGGCGATCTGCGCAGCCTTGATAGCGTCAACGCCACACTTGCCCATGATGTATCCCACGCGCCATTCGGTACGCAGTTGCTTGGCTTGCGTGGCGTCTGCCTTCGCATAAGCATCGCGGTAAGGCTTGGCACTGTCTGACAGTTTGCCAGTGGTGATAGCAAGGTTGAAGGCCCATTGAGTGATGGTGATAGTTGTCATTTGCTTCTTTCAGTATGGGGAACAGGTTCCCCGTGTGTGAGTCAGGCGGTGTCCTGATCTCTACCTATAGTGTACACTAAGGGGGGTAAAGCGTATGCGATATACACCAGATCGGCAGGGCGTCGAGGGTACAGTGGGTGCGGGTCAAGCTGCAAGTTGACGTGGTGTGCGTGGCGGTATAAACACGAGTCCAGACTTTCACGGACACCAAAATTGAAAATTTTCAAAAATCCCCCCGTACCCCCCGCTATCAAAAACATAGCAGACCCCCCACCCCCTAAAAATTTGACAGGCCCGGCCACCCCCACTACAATCTCCCTGCGCCGGCCTCATTACCCGGCGGCATGTGGGAACTCCTTGACACCCCGCGCGTAATGCCGGGGTGCTTTTTTGAACTTCGGGTACACTACGCCAAACAACTGGTGCGTAAATCCCAAAATGTTTGAAGCCCTCATTGATCCGAAGTTCGATACTCCAGAGTCCCTACCGCCGGACGAGTTAGCCTCCGCTGCCATACGCACGTTTGGATGGCTAGACGGCCCCCTGGATGACAACCCGAGCCCAAACGCCAAGACACTGGCCCGCTCCGCGTTCGCGTCCCTGACGGACCCCACCACACCCCCTGAGATAACCACCAAGAACATTCTGTCGCTGCGCGCGCCACAGGCCGTCCAGCACCTGGTGGCCATGCTTGGCCAGTACGACCACGACTTCATCACCCAGGCCAAGGAGATACGCGCCTACTGCACCAATGTGCTGCTGGAGGAGACCAAACACAGCGACTCCCGCATCCGGCTGCGTGCCACCGAGCTGCTGGGCAAAGTGGCTGGTGTGGACCTCTACATGGAGCGCAGCGAGGTCATCCACAAAGTCGAGCCCACCGGGGAGATCGAAGACCGCATCCGCGCCCGCCTGAAGGCCATGCTGCCGCCCCAACAGGCAGTGGACGACATTGAGATCGCAGAGATCGCAGTGGTGAAGCACGCGTACTCTGTGCACGGAGTGGAGAAGGCGAAATGAAGTTCTACACGTACCTCCATACCCGGGCCGACGACAAGAAGGTTTTCTATGTTGGGAAGGGGACCGCCAGAGACAATCGTGCCGGCAGCCACAAGGGGCGCAATGCCTTCTGGAAACGCACGGTGGCCAAGCACGGGTATATAGTTGACATCTGCATGCGGTTTGAGAAGGAGACGGATGCCTTCGAGCACGAGAAGTTTCTGATCCGGTGCTTCCGGGACAGGGGTGCTCCGTTGGCGAACATTGCGGATGGTGGGGAAGGCCCAAGCGGATTTGTGCACAGCGCCGAAACGCGCGCAAAGCTGTCAGTGGCAGGCAAGGGACGAAAGCGCACACCAGAGCAGGTAGCGGCCAGCGCAGCGGGAAACCGTAAGCACAAACGTTCGCCAGAACAACGCGCCATGCTCTCACTGGCGCAGACAGGCAGGGTTTGTAAAGAAGAGACGAAAGAGAAGTTGCGCGCCATAAACACAGGCACCCGACACAGCGAGGAGACGCGACTGAAGATGTCGGCAGCGCAAAAAGGGGTACCCAAGGAACAAGCGCATATCGCGGCGGTATTGGCCGCCCGTATGGCGGGAGGAGGCTACAAGAAAGGCCCTGAAGCGGCGTTGAAGGCGTGGGCTACGAAACGGGCAAAGGCGGCCGCATGCACAGCCTGACCCAAGAAGAGTACGACGCAGCCATCGCCGCGCTGCCACACTTACCCCCGGCAGAGCAAGAGGCGTTGTTGAATGACCTGGAGGCACTAGCCGAGAAAAGGGATGTGCAGGCGTGTCGGAGTGACTTCCTTGCCTTCTGCCACAGAGTGTACCCAGGCTTCAAAGAAGGCGCGCACCATCGTTTTTTGAACCCCATACTGCAACGGGTGCTGACAGGGGACGAACCACGCGTAACCGTCAGCATGCCCCCAAGACACGGGAAATCAGAGACCATAGCGTACCTATTTGTCGCGTGGTACCTAGGACACAACCCTTCGCACCATATAATTATGGTCACGCACACCGCTGCACTCTCCGATACGTTTGGGCGCAAGGTACGTGACTTGATCGACTCCCCAATCTACGCAGAGCTGTTCCCCGACACCGTGGTCTCCAAGGACAAATCCGCCGCAGGCAACTGGCTGACCACCCAAGGAGGCAAGTACCTAGCCATCGGTATCGGAGCGAATGTGGCAGGTCATGGCGCCCACCTCTTGATAGCAGACGACTTGGTGTCGGAGAACGCTATGTTGGCCAATCCAGCGGCTGCGTTCGAGAATGCGTGGACGTATTGTATGGTTGGCCCGCTACAGCGGCTAATGCCTGGTGGGCGGATTGTGATGATTGGCACCCGATGGGGTAAAAAAGACCCAATCGGGAAAGCGCTGCAGTGGGCGGTAGACAACCCGAGCAGCCCCCAGTGGCTAGAGGTGCGGTTTCCGGCAATTCTACCGTCTGGGAAGTCGCTATGGGCAGCGCAATGGTCTGTAGAGCAGCTTCTGGAGAAAAAGGCCAGCATGCTCCCACAGTATTGGTCCGCTCAGTATCAGCAAGAGCCAACTTCTGAAGAAGGTGCACTCATAAAAAGAAATTGGTGGATCAAGTGGGAGAAGGACACACCACCCGAGGTTGAGTTTGTGATACAGAGCTGGGACACCGCACATGAAGCAAAGACCCGTGCCGACTATTCGGCGTGTACAACATGGGGGGTGTGGCGTACAGAAGACAACGAGAGCCGCATAATTCTCCTGAATGCTGTCCGTGGCCAGTGGGAGTTCCCAGAACTGAAGGTTCGTGTCATCGAGCAGTGGAGAGAGTGGCAGCCAGACAGCCTAATCATCGAAAAGAAGGCCGCCGGAGCCCCCCTAATCCAAGAACTCAATAGAATGAACATTCTTGTCACAGCGGTTTCACCCAGCCGCAAGGGCCTAGGGGTGTCGAACGACAAATACGCGCGCATGAACGCGATTGCGGATATATTCTCAAGCGGGATGGTGTATTACCCAGACAAAAGGTGGGCGCACGAGGTCATAAACGAGCTGGCGGAGTTTCCAAACGGAGATCACGACGATTATGCCGATACTGCGCAGCAGGCCTTGGCCAGATACCGCTCCGGGGGCTTCATTCGACTGCCTTCCGACTACCAAGACGAGGACGAGGACAGTTTTCGGGCAAAACAGAAGGCGTATTACGGCCTATGACACCAATAAGCCCAGTAAAATAGGTACCAAATGTTCCAAACCTACATCCACCAGCGCAAATCTGACGGGAAGGTGTTCTACGTCGGAAAAGGCGGGGAGAAGCGTGCGGGCAGTGCAAAAATGCGTAACCGCCACTGGCATTTTGTGATTGAAAAGCACGGGCATACCATCACAATGTGTGGTATTTGGCCCACTGAGGCGGAAGCGTTTGAGCACGAGAAGTTCTTGATCTGGCTGTACCGAGATATGGGTGCCCCACTGGTGAATATGACGGATGGGGGGGAGGGCGTAAGTGGCCTAGTCGCCAGTAGAGAAGCCAGGCAGCGCATGTCTGCTTTTCAAAAGGGGCGTCCTACAAGTGAGGAAACAAAGCGGCGTATGTCTGTGGCTGCCGTCGCCTACTACACTCCAGAGAAGCGGAAGGAACTGTCAGCGGCCGCGAAGGGGCGCATTACACCAGTACTTCGAGAAAAGTTAAACGCTGCTAAGCAGACCCCAGAGTTCCGGGCCCGGATGGCGGACATGGCACGGGCCCGGAGTACACCGGAGTACCGCGCAAAACTATCTGCGGCAGCGTATAAACGCAACACCCCAGAATATCGAGCAAAACTGTCTGCTGCGCTAACTGGAAAGCAACGAAGCGCAGAGTCTTGTGCAAAACAGAGCGCCACAAGACAGACTAACGCCAAAAAGGAAACCTATGTTTGATAAAGCAGTTTACCCCGCCCCAATGGGCATGGACGCCCCAACGGCCGAAGATGGCATGGACCTCACTGAGTTTGAGATCGAAGGCGATAGCGACGATGCGCTCGTCGTCATAGAGGTGGAGGACAGAAGCTTTGGCGAGAATTTGGCGGAGAAGATGGACGATGGTGAGCTGTCCAGCATCGCCACCGAGCTGGTGGAGCTGTTTGAGGCCGACCTGGCTAGTCGCAAAGAGTGGGAAAAGACCTACATCAAGGGGCTTGAGGTACTTGGTCTGCGCTACGACGAAATGACAGAGCCGTGGGCGGGCGCCTGCGGCGTATTTTCAACAGTGCTGGCCGAGGCCGCAATCCGCTTCCAAGCAGAAAGTATCATGGAGACTTTCCCCGCCGCTGGGCCTGTGAAAGTAGAAATTATCGGTGCTGAGACACAGGAGAAGCTGGACGCCTCCGTGCGGGTGCGGGAGGACATGAACTACCAGCTTACTGAAGCGATGCCGGAGTATCGCCCTGAGCACGAACGGCTGCTGTACTCCCTGGGGCTTGCGGGGGTAGCGTTCAAGAAGGTGTACCAAGACACCGCCCTGGGGCGGCAGACCGCCATATTCTGCCCAGCCGAAGATGTGGTCATCCCCTACACCGCCAGCTCGGCATGGACCGCGGAACGCGTCACCCATGTGATGCGCAAGACCAAGAACGAGGTCAAGAAGTTGCAGGTCGCGGGGTTCTACCGAGAGTGCGCGCTGGACACGCCGGTGGCCACCAGCACCGAGATTGGCAAGAAGAAGGCCAAGCAAGAGGGCTTTGAGCTGGTGGACGACGACCGGCACGAGCTGCTGGAGCTGCAGTGCGTCTACGATATGCCAGGCGACGAAGACCCGGATGGCATCGCACAGCCGTACATCGTCACCATTGAGCGCGGCTCCAACAAGGTGCTCAGCATCTACCGCAACTGGGAAGAAGACGACCCGACAAAGACGAAGCGCCAGCACATTGTCCAGTACACTTATTTGCCCGGTTTTGGTTCCTATGGAATCGGCCTAATCAGTCTTATTGGGGGGTACGCCAGAGCAGGAACAGCAATAATCAGGCAGCTCGTAGATGCCGGCGTTTTGTCCAACTTGCCAGGTGGTATGAAGACCCGTGGGCTACGCATCAAAGGTGACGACACCCCCATTGCACCAGGCGAGTTCCGCGACGTAGATGTGGCCAGCGGCACGCTGCGCGACAATATCATGAACCTACCCTACAAGGAGCCCAGCCAGGTGCTCCTGGCGCTGCTGAACCAGATCACGGACGAAGCACGCCGGCTGGGTGCCATCTCCGACATGAACATCTCCGACATGAGCGCAAACGCGCCGGTCGGTACCACCCTGGCGCTGCTGGAGCGCACGCTCAAAACCATGTCGGCCGTGCAGGCACGCACGCACAACTCGATGAAGCAGGAGTTCAAACTGCTGGCCGCGATTCGCAGGGAGCACTCGAAGGAGGACTACGAGTACGACCCAGAGGTGGGTGACCGTAGCTGCAAGAAGTCGGACTACGCGCTGGTGGAGGTGATCCCGGTAAGCGACCCGAACAGTGCAACTATGGCACAACGTATTATGCAGTACCAAGCTGCCCTGCAGCTGGCTGGCGGCGCCCCGCAGATATACGACCTGCCCATACTGCACCGGCAGATGCTGGAGGTGCTGGGCATCAAGAACGCAGCCAAGCTGGTGCCGATTGAGGACGACATGAAGCCGTGCGACCCGGTGAGCGAGAACATGGCGTTCCTGAATGGCAAGCCCACCAAGGCGTTCATCTACCAGGACCACGACGCGCACATTGCTGTACACCAGACGTTCATGCAAGACCCGATGATCTCGCAGGTGATCGGGCAGAACCCGATGGCCCAACAGATGTCGGCCGCTATCATGGCGCACATCTCTGAGCACCTGGGCTACGCCTACCGCAAGAAGATCGAAGAGCGGCTTGGCGCGCCGATGCCGACACCCAACGCGGAGCTGTCGCCGGACATGGAGGTGCAGCTGTCCCGTGTTGTAGCGCAGGCAGCCCAGCAGGTACTGTCGATGAACCAGGCCGCCGCAGCCCAACAGGTGGCACAGCAGCAGGCCCAGGACCCGATCATCCAGATGCAGCAGCAAGAGCTGCAGTTGAAAGGGCAGGAGGTTCAGATCAAGGGCAAGAAGGCCGACGCAGACATTGCGCTGAACCAGCAGAAACTGGCGCTGGAGGTGCAGAAAGCTCAAGTGGCAGCGCCCCAGCCGCCACAGGGCATCCCCCAAGAGCAACAGGCGGCAATGGCCCAGCAGCAGCACCAGCAGCAGCAGGAGGTCGCAGCGGGCGCGGCGCAGCAGGCAACGATGTCTGGCCAGCAGGCTCAGCAGATGAGGCAGCAGCAGGCACAGCAGGCGATGCGGCACAAACAGCAGGCACACGAGGTGGCCATGGTGCACAAACACCAGGCACATCAGCAGAAGCAGGCCGCGCAGCAGGCGGCTGCCAATGCAAAACCGAAGGGGCCCGTAAATGGAGAATGACATCCTCGCTCTGCTGCACAAGCAGATGGACACCGAGAAGCTGCAGATCGCCGAGGCGATGGTACGGGGCAGCGCGACTGATTTTGCTGAGTACCGGCACATGTGCGGGGCAATCAATGGGCTGGAGCGGGCCCAGCGGGTGCTGGTGGACATGCAGGACCGACTGCGAAGGCAGGAAGAGTAATTCGACAGGGCTTTCTGGGGTGCCCTCCGATGTTCATAAACCCCATGCGCTTTAGAGAGAAACAAGATGGAACTACTCATCGGACAAACGCTGGACCCCCAAGGGCCGGTATCGGTGCTCCCAGGCACCTCGGAAGAGAAGGCAAAGCAACTGCCGGTGCCTAAAACGTACCACCTGCTGTGCATTGTCCCAGAGGCCGACGCAGCGTACGACAGTGGCATCCTGAAGGCAGGCAAGACCACCCAGTACGAAGAGCTCCTATCACCGGTGCTGTTTGTGGTGGCCATGGGCCCCGACGCCTTCAAGGACGAGAAGCGCTTCCCCAGCGGTCCCAGCTGCGCAGTGGGTGACTTCATCGTGGTACGTCCGAACTCAGGCACCCGCTTGAAGATTCACGGCCGCGAGTTCAAGATTTTGAATGATGACTCGGTTGAAGCAACGGTCGAAGACCCGCGCGGAATGGGCCGGGTGTAGCCATGCCAACTGAGCAAACCACATTTTCTTTCCCGGACGAAATTGAGGCCAAGGCGAACGCTACTGGCGAGGAAAAAGACGAGATCGAAGTCGTCGATGACACGCCGGTTGTAGACCAGGGCCGAACCCTGCTGACGGAAGCCCCGGCCGACGTAACTGACGAGGAACTTACAAAGTACAGCGACCAGAAGTTGAAAGACCGATTGGCGCACCTGGGTAAGGGCTACCACGAAGAGCGGCGTGCCAAGGAGGTAGCCTCCCGCGAGCGCGACGAGGCGGTGCGGATGGCGCAATCGGTAGTGGCGGAGAACCAAAAACTCCAAGGGTCACTGGCCACCAACCAAAACGCACTGTTGGAGCAGGCAAAGCGCACGGTAGCTAGCGAGATCGAGGATGCCAAGCGTGCCTACCGGGAAGCGCAGGAGTCCTTCGACACCGATGGGATCATTGAGGCGCAGCAAAAGCTCAATACCGCCATGATTCGGGCCGACCGGGTTGCAAATTATCGACCGCCCCCTGTGCAAGCCCCACAAAACGTGGTACAACCGCAACAACAGGCGCAACAGGCAGCCCAACTGGACTCCAAGACACAAGCGTGGCAAGAAGGCAACGCGTGGTTTGGGTCTAATCGAAAGATGACAGCGTACGCGCTTAGTCTCCACGAGGACCTTGTTGAGTCAGGAATACCGGTCGCCAGCGACGAGTACTATAAACGTATCAACGCTGACGTTCGAGAAAGATTCCCGGAAACATTTGCCGGGGATGCCGCTGATGCACCAACATCTCAGCGGAGGCAGTCAAATGTCGTTGCACCGGCAACGCGAAGTACAGCGCCTAGAAAAGTCGTGCTTACGCAAACGCAGGTCAATCTCGCCAAACGGCTTGGAGTTCCGCTGGAGCTCTATGCACGCAAGGTAGCGGAAGAAATGAGGAAATGAACATGGCAACAACTGAACGCACACCAAGAGCACTCGACACACGGTCCGCAACGGAGCGCCCCCTTAAATGGTCGCCGCCCCAACTTCTGCCCGATCCGACGCCGGAACCTGGGTACGCATTTCGCTGGATTCGTCTGAGCACCTTGAATACGCCAGATGCCATCAACATCTCTTCCAAGTTCCGCGAGGGTTGGGAACCCGTAAAGGCTTCAGAGCATCCTGAAATTCAGCTTATTGGTGGAGCGGCCAGCCGCTTCCCGGACAGCGTGGAAATTGGGGGCCTGCTTCTTTGCAAAACACCTACTGAGTTCGTCGAACAACGTGACGCGCACTTTCGCAACATGGCGAGTGCGCAGATGGAGTCGGTGGACAACAGTTTCATGCGTGAGAGTGACGCCCGGATGCCGCTTTTCAAAGAGCGTTCGTCCAAGGTTTCATTTGGTAAAGGCACTTAACTTTAGGAGACTACTATGTCTGCTGTCGCTTCTCCCTACGGCTTAAAAGCCGTGAACCTGATCGGGGGCTTGCCATACTCTGGCAGCACCCGTAACGTCCCCATCGCCTCTGGCTTCGGCACGAACATCTTCTTCGGAAGTCTTGTTTATGTCCGGGCAGATGGCACTTTGGCGGTCGCTACCTCCACCGGTGCGGACGCTACAACCAACGCATTCCCCACGGGCACCGCCAGCACGGGTGTACTGGGCGTGTTTGTTGGTTGCAGCTACACCAACCCGTCCACCAAGCAGAAAGTGTTCGCGCAGACCTGGCCCTCCGGCACGGTTGCTTCGGATGCTATCGGCATTGTGGTTGATGACGACCGTGCAGTGTTCCAAGTTCAGGCGGCCGGCACCGTTGCCACCACCGAGCTGGGTGCAAACTTCTTCTTGAGTGCTGTTCAGAGCACCTCGACGGGTAACACCATCACGGGCAACTCGACTTCGGCTGTTGTTGCTGGCGCAAGCTCAGTGCAAACTGCTGCAGCCTTCCGCTGTGTTGGTTTCGTGGACATGGTTGGTTTCTCGGTTGCAGGCGACGCCTTCACCGACATTCTGGTCAAGTTCAATCCCGGCTTTCACAGCTATTCAAACGCCGTCGGCCTGTAAGGAGTACACATCATGGCAATCTCTCGTGCACAACTACTGAAGGAACTCCTTCCCGGTTTGAATGCTTTGTTCGGTCTTGAGTATGCCCGCTACGGCGAGCAGCACAAAGAGCTGTACAGCGTCGAATCCTCGGAGCGCTCTTTTGAAGAAGAGACCAAACTGGCTGGATTCGGCGCCGCTCCGGTGAAGAATGAAGGTCAGGCAATCGCCTATGACAACGCGCAGGAAGCCTGGACGGCTCGCTGGAATCATGAAACGATTGCACTGGGCTTCTCGATCACCGAGGAAGCGATTGAAGACAACCTCTACGACAGCCTGTCTGCCCGTTACACCAAGGCCCTGGCCCGTGCAATGGCGTACACCAAGCAAGTCAAAGCGGCTGCGATCTTCAACACCGGCTTCGCTGGTTCTGGCAACCCCACCTATGGTGACGGCAAGACGTTCTTTGCTACGGACCACCCGCTGGTCAATGGCGGCGTGAATAGCAACCGCCCAACCACCGGTGTTGATCTGAATGAAACCTCTCTGGAAAGCGCAGTGATTGCGATCGCTGCCTGGACCGACGAGAAGGGTCTTCTGATCGCCGCCAAGCCCAAGAAGATGCTGATCCCGCCTGCCTTGATGTTCGTTGCTGAGCGCCTGCTGGGCGGCTCTGAGCGTCCGGGTACGGCAGACCGTGACATCAACGCCATGAACAAGCTGGGAACGATCCCTGATTGGTCAGTAAACAACTTCTTTACCGATACCAATGCTTGGTTCCTTCAAACTGATGTGCCCAACGGTACAAAAATGTTTGTTCGGACTCCGCTGACAACGGCTATGGAAGGTGATTTTGAGACGGGCAACGTACGATATAAAAGTCGTGAACGATATTCATTCGGTCTCGCCGATTCGCTTTCTTGGTTCGGTAGCCCAGGTTCGACCTGATAAGGGTTTGGTGCTATCAAAAAAGGAGCTTCGGCTCCTTTTTTGCATTTGGGTTAAAAAAGATGGTTGTGGAAACCGTAAAACCCTGATATGCTGCGCATAACCCGGAACAATCGGGGCGTCAGACTGGTCCGGCAGACCTCAAGCAGACAGACGCTCTTTACTTGCTTGTAAGGAATCGCCATGGCTTCAGTAACCTTCTCCGGCCCAGTCACATCTACGGGCGGCTTCATTGGCGCCCGTCTGAACGCAATTCAAAAGCTCACGCCTGTAGCGGCCAACGCAACGGCCACGCTCACAGCGGCCCAGGTCGCTACCGGGTACATCACCTCCACCTCTGCTGCTGCCACCACGCTCACGCTGCCTACCGGCACGCTGCTGGGCGCGGCCATTGGCGCAGTGCAAGGCACCCTGGTCAACCTGTTTATTGACAACACCGCAGGCGCCAACATCGTCACCATTGCAGTGGCTGTGAACGGTGTCTTGTCGGCGTTGGCTGCGGCTGGTGCGGGTGCGGGTCCAGGGCTGCTGACCGTCGCCGCTGGCGTCACAGGCCAGGCAGAGTTCACCCTGATGTTCTCCAGCGCAACAGCGTACACCTTCACACGCACCGCGTAAGGGGGCGAGCATGACACAGACGGACATCCTTGCGAGTGTCCCGCTCACCGCGAGCGGGCAGTTCACAGCGCAGAGCGCAGCCAACGTACTGCGCGCGCGCATCAAGGCGATCTACATCGTGCCCGGCATCGCGGCGGGCTCGCTGGTAATCCGGGATGGCGGCGCGAGCGGCCCCATCATCGCCACAATCAATACGGTGGCTTCGGCCACGCAGCCTACCTACCTGCTGCTGCCCGGTGAGGGCCTACTGGTGCGTACGGACGCTTACGGCACCGTGGCTGGTATTGGCTCGGCAACCCTCTTCTACGCATAACTGGAGCACACCATGGCAAAAGGCAAATTCCCATTCGCACTGTTCGAGAAGTCCAAGAAGGACGTCGAGGTAAAAGGCAAGGGCAAAGAGGGCTCCAAGAAAGAGGAAGCCTTCGACAAGACGCAGAAGTACGCCAAGGGCGGCGGCGTTGAGCTGCGCGGTAAAACTCGCGGCAAAATGTGCTAAGGTGTAAATAATGGCGACTTCGGGTACAGCAACTTTTGCACCGGATTTTCCAGAAATCGTAGAAGAAGCGATGGAGCGGTGCGGGGTCGAACTCCGCAATGGATATGAGCTGAAGACGGCCCGACGCTCCTTGAATTTACTGATGCTGGATTGGGCAAATCGGGGGCTTAACTTGTTCACGATTGGCTCCGGCACCATCCCGCTCATTTCCGGCACCGCAACGTACCTGCTACCCGCTGACACTGTTGACTTGATAGACCAGGTAATACGCACAGGTGCCGGAAATGTTTCAACCCAGGCGGACATATCGTGCACACGCATCAGTTCTTCGACCTACGCTACTTTGCCGAACAAGCTCTCCACGGGCCGGCCGCTGCAGGTGTGGGTACAGCGCTTGCTGGTGCCCCAGATAACGATCTGGCCAGTCCCGGACGCAACAACCACGTATACGCTCGTGTACTGGCGCCTACGCCGCATTCAGGACGCTGGTACGGGGGATACCACTTCGGACGTTCCTTTCCGTTTCCTACCGGTGTTGATTGCCGGGCTGGCCTACTACCTGTCGATGAAAATCCCAACAGCGTATGGGCGCATGCCCGCGCTGAAGGCGCAGTACGACGAGAGCTGGGACCTTGCTTCTTCCGAGGACAGAGAGAAAGCAGCGGTCAGGTTCGTTCCACGGCAGTCGTTCATAGGGTAGGCCATGGGCAACCAGTTCGCCAGTGGAAAAATAGCGTGGGGGCTTTGTGACCGTTGCGGGTTCCGGCAACTGCTGAATGAGTTGAAGGGCGAGACGGTGAAGCAGAAGCGTACAGGATTGTTGGTTTGTGGGAGTTGTTGGGACGCCGACCACCCGCAATTGATGCAGGGAACACGGCCAATTTCTGACCCACAGGCGCTGCGCAACCCGCGGAAAGACCCCAACACGGATAGGTAGTATTGGTACAATCACAGCAGTAACGTAGGAGCTATCATGGCAACAAGCAAGTCCGCATACACAAGCCCCAAGCCGAACCCGGCGCCACTGGGCAAAAATGGATACCCCGAGCAGGACGTCAAGACCTCCGGCGTCGTGACGCGCGGCAATGGCGCGGCGGTAAAAGGGCGGACCGCACGCGGCCCGATGGCTTAATACCCCATGAACTACGCGGAACTTCAGGTAGCAGTACAAAGTGCGTTGGAAAACACGTTCAGCGCAACCGACTTCGCAACATATACGCAGGCGGCTGAAGAGAAGATTTACCAGGCCGTACAGATACCCGCATTGCGCAAGAACGTGACTGGTGTGCTGACGGCTAGCAACAAGTACTTGGCCTGTCCAACGGACTTCATAGCGGCCTACTCCATAGCGGTGGTGATCCCCAGCACGGGGGCATACGCGTACCTGCTTAACAAGGATGTCAGCTTCATGCGGGAGTGCTACCCGGTACCTACCACCACCGGCACACCCAGGTACTACGCGTTGTTTGGAAGCCCGTCAAATGCCACCAAGGAGCTCACGTTTATTGTGGCGCCGACACCGGATTTGGGGTACGCCGCAGAGCTGCACTACTTCTACTACCCCGAGTCGATAGTCACCGCCAGCGACACATGGCTCAGCGATAACTTCTTCCCCGTCCTGCTATACGCGGTAAAGGTGGAGGCGTACAACGCGATGAAGGGGGAGGCCGACTTGGTGGCTACTTACAAAACGGAGTTTGTTGAGGCCATTGCGCTGCTCAAGAAGCTCTGCCAGGGACTCGAAATGAGCGACGAGTATCGCCGGGGTGCCCCACAGGTACCGGTAGTTTAATTTTAGGAGAAGTACGTGATAACCACAACACACGGCGACATGGACGAGAACAGCCCCGATCTGCGAAAAGTGGAGGGGGGCGTGGATGACGATGTTGAAGCGACAACATGGGTGGAGTACTGGCTCGGAGACGAGTTGGTGCACCGCAGCGCGCACGTCCGGTTGAAAAAACCGGCTATTTTTTGTGAAGCCGCTTCCGGCAATCTAAACTAGGGGGATATTTCATGGCGAACACACAAGCACTCTGCACACAGGCCAAGGCCGATCTGATGAACGGCCTGCACGCCTTCGGGGCGACGGTGATCCGGGCGGCTACCACCAAAGACGCCTACAGCGCGGCTTTATACCTGGCCAGCGCCACCGTCAATGCGACCACCACGACCTACAGCGCGACCGGCGAAGTCGTTGGCACTGGCTACACAGCTGGCGGCGTCGTGGTAACTACAGGCACGGCACCTGCAGTGACGGGCACCACGGCGTTTTTCACACCGTCCGCGTCTATTGTGTACACCACAGTAACGCTGGCCACGGCGTTCGATGCGGTGTTGCTCTACAACAACACGTCGGCCACCAAGCTGGCGGTGTCTGTACACACGTTCGGTAGCCAGACGATCACTGCCGGCACGCTCACCTTGACCATGCCCACAAACGACGCGACAAACGGCCTGGTACGTATCGCCTGATAGGGGATAACCATGCCATCTAACGGCGGCAAGGAGACGACGGCCACGAACGATAGCTAGGTAATAGCATGGCATTCGGAACCAGCACTTGGGGCTCTAGCACCTGGGGCAACGATAACATCACCCTGGCAGTATCGGGTGTTGCCGCTACCACTGCGGTTGGCTCGCTGGCGACAAGCCGGACTGTGGCTGCTACAGGTGCTGCCGCTACCACTGCGGTGGGCTCGCTGGCGCCAAGCTGGACTGTGGCTGCTACGGGTGCTGCCGCTACCACTGCGGTGGGCATAGTTGTGCCCACGGTCTCACTGAACGTAGCCCTTACCGGTGCTGCCGCTACCACTACGGTGGGCTCGCTGGCGACAAGCCGGGCTGTGGCTGCTACAGGCGCTGCCTCTACCACTGCGGTGGGCTCGCTGGCGCCAAGCTGGACTGTGGCTGCTACGGGTGCTGCCGCTACCACTGCGGTGGGCA
>JAYVDN010000525.1:0-3814 GCA_043749385.1 Polaromonas sp. | reverse complement strand
CCTATACCGCCATATGGGGCCATGCTTTTCGGGAAAGCCCTATACAAATTGAGAAGTAAAGCAGGCACAGTTCACTCTTATTTTGTTGTTTACAAATTTTGGAGTTATTGACTATGCTTCGCCGCCAATTGATTCAGTCTTCTGCCACCACAGCGGCCTTGTCCGTTTTTGGGGCAGGCTTGCCCATCGCCAGCAGCTATGCGCAAGACCGCTACGCGAAGTACCGTGGCTCCACAGTGGTGATGAGCATCCCCGCGCATCCGCACTACGACGCGATGCTCAAGCTGCTGCCAGAATTTACCAAAGAGACGGGTATCAAGGTAGAGGTAGACAAGCTGGCCGTGCCGCGCATGAAGGACAAACAGCTGCTGGAGATGGCCAAATCGCAAGGGG
Source organism: Polaromonas sp. (assembly GCA_043749385.1). Classification (GTDB taxonomy): domain Bacteria; phylum Pseudomonadota; class Gammaproteobacteria; order Burkholderiales; family Burkholderiaceae_C; genus JAAFIP01. The sequence continues at coordinate 3,421 of JAYVDN010000525.1, read as the reverse complement.
ATTACGACTTGATTTGCTACGTGGTGATGTGGAAAGGCGAGTATGTCAAGAAAGGCTTGATCCGCGAGCTGGAGCCGTTTTTCAAGAACGCCGCATTGGCCGACCCGGCCTACGACATGAAAGATATTGTTCCTGGCTATCTGGAGAATATGGGGCTGGTGGGTGGCCCTAAAGGGTATTTGGCCGGGCCGGGTGCCAAGCTGTATGGCCTGCCTTATGGCGCCGAGACATCCATCCTGGCCTACCGCCGCGACATTTTCGCCAAGCACAATTTAAAAGCACCGGAGACGTATGCCCAGATGCAGGCGCTGCTGCCGATCCTGAAGCAAAAAGAAGGCATTGGCGCGCTGACCTCGCGCGGGCAGGCGGGGCACCAGTGTGTGCACGCCTGGCTGCTGCACCTCAACCCGCTGGGCGGCAAAATATTTGATGCCAATTGGAAGCCCATCTTTAACAATGCACAGGGCGTGCAGGCTTTGAAGCTGCTGAAGGAAATTTCAGACACCGGACCTGCCGGCGTGCCCAGCTACGGCCAAGGTGAAATGATGACCGCCTTCTTGCAGGGCCAGTCGGCCATGTACCTGGACGCCACCGTGATCTTTGGGCCAGTCAACGACCCTGCGCGCTCCAAAATTGCGGGCAAAGTCAGCTACACTGCGCACCCCAAGGGCGTGTGGTATTCATCGCAGTCAGGTGGTTTGGGGCTAGCTATACCTAAAAATGCCAAGAACGCAGACGCGGGCTTTTTGCTCATGCAGTGGCTGACTAGCAAAGCGCAAGACGTGGCGGTGTGCCGCTTGGGTGGCGGGCCTACCCGCAACTCCACCCTGCTCAACGCGGACCTGGTGCGCCAATACCCAGAGTACATCACCCTTCGGGAGCAGTTGGCCTACTCTGACCCAGACTGGCGCCCCATCATTGCCGAATGGGATGAGATCAATGTGCAGGCGCTGGGCGTGGCTGTGTCCGAGGCACTTACCGGCAAAAAAACAGCAGAAGACGCGCTCAATGGCATGGTGGGTAAGGTGACCGACATCATGCAGCGCGGCGGGTATTTAAAGAGCTAAGTCAAGAACGAAGCGCCCCATTGATTTCCAAACGCTGGCTACCCTGGCTGTACATCGGCCCCGCCGCCTTGGTGATGGTGGTAGCTTGCCTGTACCCGGTGCTCTCTGCGCTGCGGCTGGGGTTTTATGACTGGAGCATGGGTACGCCCTGGAGCGAGGCCAAGTGGCAGGGCGTGGACGCTTTTGTGCGCGCGTTTACCGACGCTGCTGTGTGGCGCTCGCTCTACACTACACTGATTTTTGCTTTTGTGTGTGTGGGCAGCGAAATGGTATTGGGCATAGCCCTGGCTTTGGCTTTGGAGCAGCGCACCCAAAAGCCACTGCGCGGCATGATGGCATTTAGAACCCTGTTTATTTTGCCCATGATGATTGCGCCCATCGCCGTGGGCCTGACCTGGCGGTATATGTTTGACGCGCAGTTTGGCCTGCTCAATGCCATCGCGGCAGTGTTTGGTGTGGAGCCCATTGGCTGGCTGGCCAACGAGCAGTTGGCCTTTACTGCGATTGTGATTGCCGATATTTGGCAATGGACTCCGTTTGTTTTCATCATGATGATTGCGGCGCTGGCCAATGTGGATGCATCGGTGATGGAGGCGGCCAAAATTGACGGCGCTACCTGGTGGCAAAGCACTTGGCTGGTCAAGCTGCCAATGATTCGGGACGTGATCGTCATCACCCTGCTCATGCGCTTGATTGACGCCTTTCGGGTGCTGGAGGTGATCTACATCCTCACCTTCGGCGGGCCGGGCGACTCTACCGAAATACTTTCGCTGCATATTTACAAAACCGCCTTCATCAGCCAACGCCTGGGCTCTGCAGCTGCTATCTCTGTGCTGCTGTTGATGGTGGTGGCACTCTTGTCGTGGTGGGCATTAAAGCTGTCCAATCCACTGAAAGACAAAAAATGAGCAAGCACCTGTGAAACGTCAGCTGCATTATTTGGCTTTGATTTTGTTGGCCGTGTTTTGTGTGTCGCCGATTGTGGTGATGTTTGCCACATCACTGAAACTGCAAACGCAAATTTTCAACACTGGCATTAACTTCATCTTTACACCGACCCTGGAGAACTACCGAGACGTACTCAATGAGGGCGGCTTTACCCGTTACCTCACCAACAGCCTGATAGTGGGTGTGGTGTCTACCTTGATCACGCTGGTGCTGGGCTGCATGGCCGCGTATGGCCTGGCCCGCTTTCGTTTTGCGGGCCGCTCTACGGTGGCCTACACCACCTTGCTGCTGCGCACCGTGCCACTGGCCGTATTGGCGGTGCCGGTGTTCATGATCTGGAATGAAGCGGGCATCATCAACTCCTTGAGTGGCCTCATTCTGCTGTATGTGGCGGTCAATCTGCCGTTCACCATCTGGTTGCTCTACGGCTTTATTGCGCAAGTACCTATTGAGCTGGAAGAGGCGGCCAAAATGGACGGTTGCGGCCCGATTCAGGTTTTTTACTTGGTAGTGTTGCCCTTGATCAAACCCGGCTTGGCAGCGGCCTCTATCTTTACATTTCGGATTGCGTGGAACGAGTTTATTCTTGCCTTGGTGCTGACCGACCGCGCCACACGCACCCTGACCGTGGCAGCCTCGCTTTACATCACCGACATTGGCGTAGATTGGGGCCGCATCATGGCGCTGGGCAGCCTGATCGCCATACCACCGCTGGTGTTTACCTTCATTGCCGCGCGCCAGATCATCACGGGGCTGACTGCGGGTGCCGTCAAGGGTTGAGCGCCGGTGCGCTCAAGCTGACCACAGCTGCCCGAGCTGCCTAGCGCGGTTTGTGGTCAATGTCTTTGGCCTCTACATCGGTCACATCGTCCATGGAGGTGCGCTTGGGTTTGGCCGCAGTGTCTGTTGAATCTGGCGCTTGCCTAGAGCGGTAGATATTGCCAAACCCCGCACTGGGGCTCATGCGCACTACAAAGGGGTTGACGGGCTGGCCGGTGAGCTTGCACCACACCGCGCACAGGACCCACAGCAGTAGCAGCAAGATGGCTATCAGGGCCAAGCTGGCGGCAAACACCAAGCCTGCGGCTAACAGTACCACGCGGATAAAAAAGTTGAATACAGTTTGCATGGGGTAGATGCTAGCGTATCTAGCGTTCAACACGGCACTGCGGACCCTACTGGGGCCACAAGTAGTCCATGAAGCGCTCACAATGTAAGAATATGCCGCGAAGGTAGGACTAAAGATGTAAGCGTAAGATCTCTGCGCGCTCGGGCCTGAGGTTTTACAAATCTGCAAGATCTTGCTGGAGATTGTCGATGCGCCAAACTACCACCCCAACTGCCCTGCTGTGCATGCCGCCTGGCGAGGCGCGCAATGCGGTGCGTGCAGCGCTGATGGCGATGCA
>JAYVDN010000524.1:0-1694 GCA_043749385.1 Polaromonas sp. | reverse complement strand
TAATTGCATGAATACTTTATGCATCGGTGGTGGGCCGGCGGGTTTGTATTTTGCGCTGCTCATGAAGCAGCAGCAACCGGGTGCACGCATTGTGGTGGTAGAGCGCAACAAGCCATTTGACACTTTTGGCTGGGGCGTGGTGCTGAGCGACCAGACTTTGGGCCATCTGCGCACCGCAGATCCTGTGACCGGGCAGCGGATAGGCGATGCGCTGAACCATTGGGACGATATTGAGCTGCACTTTAAAGGGCGCACGGCGCGCTCTACAGGCCACGGCTTTTGCGGTATTGGGCGCAAACACCTGCTCAACATTTTGCAAGAGCGCTGCCTGCAGCTGGGCGTGGAACTGGTGTTTGAGGTGGATGCAGCCGATGACGTGGCACTGGCTGCGCAATACGATGCCGACATCGTGATCGCGGGCGATGGGCTGAACAGCCGCATACGCACCAAATACGCCAGCACCTACGAGCCAGATATTGACCTGCGGCAATGCCGCTTTGTCTGGCTGGGCACTAAAAAAACATTTGACGCATTTACCTTTTGCTTTGAGCGCACCGAGCACGGCTGGTTTGCGGCGCACGCGTATAAATTCAATGAAGACACCTCCACCTTTATTGTAGAAACGCCCGAGGCCGTGTGGCAGGCGCATGGACTGGATACGATGCGCCAAGAAGAGGCAACCCGATTTTGCGAAAAACTGTTTGCCCCATATTTAGACGGCCACTCGCTGATGACCAATGCCGCGCACCTGCGTGGCTCGGCCAACTGGATACGCTTTCCGCGCGTGATGTGCAAGCACTGGGTGCACCACGTAGCGGTGGGCACGAAAACCGTGCCTGTCGTGCTGATGGGTGATGCAGCGCACACTGCACACTTTTCCATTGGCTCGGGCACCAAGCTGGCGTTGGAGGATGCGATGGATCTGGCCGATGAATTCAAGCAGTTTTTTAGTGTTAAATCGGCGTCTAGCCCAATAGAATATCGCGGGAGCAGCTATGAAATAAATAGTGAATCCATGGATGCATTATTGCGTGCCTACGAGGCGCGGCGCAGCGTGGAGGTGCTGAAGATTCAAAACGCGGCACGCAACTCTACCGAGTGGTTTGAAAACGTAGAGCGCTACAGCGGCATGGAGATAGAGCAGTTTTACTACAGCCTGCTCACCCGCAGCCAACGCATCAGCCACGAGAACCTGCGCGTACGCGATGCGGATTGGCTCAAAGGGTATGAGCAATGGCTGGCCAAAAAATCGCGCGCGGTATTGCCCATGCTCACGCCACTGAGTGTACGTGGCATGACCCTGAAAAACCGCATTGTCGTCTCCCCTATGGCCACCTACAGTGCGGTGGACGGCGTGATGCAAGACTTTCATCTGGTGCATCTGGGTGCACGCGCGCTGGGCGGGGCGGCGCTGGTGATGGTGGAGATGACATCGCCCACGATGCAGGGCCGCATCACCCCCGGCTGCACCGTGCTACACAACGATGCGCAGCAAGCTGCGCTGGCACGGGTAGTGCAGTTTGTGCATGGCAGTAGCAGCGCCAAATTGGGCTTGCAGCTGGGTCACAGCGGGCCCAAAGGCTCCACCCAACTGGGATGGGACGCTACCGACGAGCCACTGGCTACCCACAGCGGCAAACCCCATGACGCGCCCAATTGGCCCTTGCTGGCCGCCAGCAGCGTAGCCTACGGCG
>JAYVDN010000523.1:0-2570 GCA_043749385.1 Polaromonas sp. | reverse complement strand
CCTGCAACCACGGTAGCGCGCTACCGGTAGTCGCCGTCACGTATTTGCCGAAACCACCGGTCGCGCCCCACCATTCACGCTGACCGATGTGGTCTATATTGGCCGACCGATTTCTGGTACTCCAGTATGAGGGCGGACGATATAGACCACATCGGTCGTACTGACGTAACCCTCCGAGCGTGACAGCGACCAGCCAAGTCACAAAACCCAACAGGTCAATGCAACACTGCGACAATACACACCACATACAGCAAGGACAACGATATGGGCAACCGACTCACCCAAATAGCCACCCGCACCGGCGACAACGGCACCACCGGCCTGGGTGACAACACCCGCGTCAGCAAAGACAGCTTGCGCGTACACGCCATGGGCGAGGTAGACGAGCTCAACAGCAACATCGGCGTTCTGCTGTGCGAAGACATGCCAGCGGATGTGCGCGAACTGCTGGTAGACATTCAGCACCAGCTGTTTAACCTGGGCGGCGAGCTGTGCATCCCCGGCTACGAGCTGCTCAAGGCCGAGGCCCTGCTGCAAATCGACAACGCGCTGGAGACCTACAACGCTACCCTGCCGCGCCTGCAAGAGTTCATCCTGCCCGCAGGCAGCCGCGCTGCATCCCTGGCCCATGTGTGCCGCACCGTCGCCCGCCGCGCCGAGCGCACCGTCGTTACTTTAGGCAACGCCGAAGCACTCAAAGACAACCCGCGCCAGTACCTCAACCGCCTGTCTGACTTGATGTTTGTCCTGGCCCGCGTGCTCAACCGCCACCGCACCGACGGCAGCACAGGCGACGACGTGTACTGGAAGAGCGCACGCATGGCCAAAGACGCTGCTCGGTAGCCACGGGCGCTTCAGTTTTATGCCAAACCAGGCTGTAGCCCAATAAAATATCGCGGGAGCAGCTATTAAATATATAGTGATTGGTTTGCTCGCCCTGTGCGCATGGAGCGCGCAAGCCGCCCCGCGCCGTGCAGATGCAGCGCCCCTCGTGGTGCAGATTCCGCTGCCAGCCAGCGCCGCTCATGCTGCGGTGCCTGGCCCAGCCACCATGCAGACCCAGGTCTTCAAGCCCACCGGCCCAGGCCCCTTCAAGGTGCTGCTCTACGCCCATGGCCGCCCAGCCCATGCCAGCCAGCGCGCGCTGCTTAAGCGTCCCATCCACGCACGCCATGCGCAGTACTGGCTGGCCAAAGGCTACGCTGTGGTTGCGCCAATCCGCCCCGGCTACGGCGCACACCCGACAGGTACGGGCGGGGCTGACCAAGAGAGCTCCGGCGCGGGCTACACCAGCGCAGGCCAATGCATCCGCAGCCCCAACCCCGCCCGCGCAGCCCAAGCCGCCGCCAGCGCGCAGCGCCAAGCGCTGGACTGGGTGCGCCAGCAGCCCTGGGCACGCAAAGACCGCATCGTGCTGGAGGGCCAGTCGGTCGGCGGCCTCACCACTGTGGCCCTGTGCGCCAGCAACCCACCGGGTGTGGTGGGCTGCATCAACTTCTCTGGCGGCGCGGGCGGCGACCCGCAGCACGCGCCCGGCCGTATGTGCGAGCCAGAGAAAATCACCCAGCTCATGCGCGAGTACGGCCACTCCACCACTGCGCCCAGCATATGGCTGTATGCACCCAATGATTTGTATTGGGGTGCTGCGCCACCCCAGCAGTGGCACGCGGCCTTCAATGCGGCCGCTGCCGCCGCCGCGCAGCCCGCCAGCACCTTGGTAACCACCGCGCCGATTGGCAGTGATGGCCATAGCTTGCAGCGCGCGGGGAGTAAGCAGTGGAGCCCGCCGCTGGAGGCTTGGTTGCGTAAAAATGGACTTTAAGGTTTGCAGCTAAAGTGGTGCGCCGCCTACTCTACGAAAGGCTCCACACCCTTGTCGCGCAAAATCTTTTCGGCGGCGGGCGAGGTAAAAAACTTCAGCAGCTCTTTGGCGGCGTCTTGCTCCTTCGCCTTGCCCGACAGGCCCGCAGTAAAGCCGATCCAGGTTTGCAGGCTCTTCGGGATGGTGCCCAGAGGCTGCACGCCCGGCACGCCGTTGATGCGTGAGGCCACCACGACCACCATATCTACCTCTCCGGTTGCTACGACCTCCACGTTGTATTCCGCGGGCATCGGACGCATGCGGGAGGCCATCTCTTGGGTCAGGCCCATGCGCTCCACCACGGTCACAAAATAACGTCCGCTGGCTCCCTCGCCTGGGTAAGCCACCGACTTGGCACCGAGCAGGGCGTTTTTAAAACCCTCTTCGGTAGAAATGTCCAGCTTGGGCGCACCCGCACGAATCGCCGCGCCAATGCCCGCGCGGCCCAGCACGATGCGGGTGCTGGCCACTACTTTGCCACTCTTGATCTGCTCATCCAAAAACGGCGGGTTCAGCACCGCCACATCAAACGCCTCGCCCTCGTCAATGCGCTTTTTCACGCCCGGGTTCACCTCAAAATGGATGGTGACCTTGTGCCCACTGATCCGCTCAAACTGCGCCCCCAGCTCGGTCACGCCGGCCTTGGCACCATTGCCGCTCAGCACCTTGATCTCTACGGCTTGGGCGGTGGCGCAGGCCATGGCTAAGG
>JAYVDN010000522.1:0-1693 GCA_043749385.1 Polaromonas sp. | reverse complement strand
GAGTTGTTTGAGCGCATTCCCAAGAAAGAACTGGCGGCCTACCTCAATTTGTCCGCTGAAACTTTGAGCCGCCTCAAGCAGCGCGGCAAGATCTAGCCTGTAGCCTGTAGCGTCTAGCCAAGAGCTTGAGCTTGCCGCCATTACTTCAAGTTAAAACCGGCCTCTTTCATCAAACCACGGTGCATGGTATCGGCATTGACCAGCCATTTTTCAAAGGCTTCACCGGACATCGTAGTTTGGTTAAAAGCACCTCTTTCCACATATGCTCTCCACTCTGGCGTGTCGCGCACTTTTTTGAGTAGCTCCACATAAAACTCTAACTGGTCTTTGGAAACACCGGGGGCCATGAAAATACCGCGCAGCATGATGTAGTCTGCCGCCAAGCCAGACTCCTTGCAGGTTGGCACGTCGTTCCACGATTGCGTATCGGTGATTTTGGTTTTGTAGGGCATCCGCACTTGGTCAAACACGCACAATGGGCGTACTTTGCCTGCACGCCACTGATTGACGGCCTCAATAGGGTTGTTCACCGTAGAGTCTGCGGTTTTCGCCACCAATTGATTGGCCACTTCACCGCCGCCTTTGAATGGCATGTAGGAGAATTTAGCACCTGTAGCACGCTCAATGCCTGCGGTAAGAATCTGATCTTCCTGCTTGGCCCCCGTGCCAGCCATCTTCATCTTGCCAGGCCCTGCTGCTTTGGCTGCATCCACATAGTCTTTCACGCTTTTATAGGGCGAATCAGCGTGCACCCACAGCACAAACTGGTCTAGTGCCATCATCGATACGGGGGTCATGTCACGCCACGTAAAAGACACGCCAAGCGCCAAAGGTGTCGTAAACAGGTTTGACAAAGTCACCACCAACTTGTGCGGATCGTCCTTGGCAGACTTCACTTCTACGAAACTCTCGGCTCCCGCTCCAGCCGATTTGTTGGTAACCAGCAAGGGCTCTTTAAGCAACTTGTGTTTGGCGGTGATCTCCTGGATCAACCGCGCCATTTGGTCAGCACCACCGCCTCGCCCAGCGGGAACCAACAGCTCTACCGGCTTGGTCGGCTCCCAGGCAGCGTAGGCGGGCAGCACACCGGCCAGCAAAGCACAAGCGACCAGGCCTTTGGCACCCTGGGATAGGCTCGCGAGCGAATAACGACTTGGGATGCGCATAAAACATCTCTAAAAAATAATACTTCGTTCTAAACAAAGGAGTCATCAAAAACTATAGGATTAAATCTAACCAACTCCTGCCAAAGGCCTGTACCGACAATCAATCTACCGGTTGCTCCGCTGCAAACGCTTTAGCCTTGGGAGGACGAACTTTGGCAATCAAGCGAGAGATCAGGGGCCACAGCAGCAAAATCAAGGCCAGCGTAGAGATACCGCCCACTAATGGGTTAGACCACAGGATCGACAATTCGCCTTGCGACACCAGCATCGCTTGGCGGAAGGAGTCTTCGGCCTTGTCACCCAATACCAGGGCCAGCACCAGCGGTGCGAGCGGGTAGTCCAGCTTTTTGAAAACATACCCAATCAAACCAAACAGCATCATGAACCAGATGTCGAGCATGGCGTTGTGCACGGTGTAGGCACCGATGGCGCAGATCACCACAATCACCGGGGCGATGATGGAGAACGGAATGCGCAGGATAGAAGCGAACAGGGGCACGGTGCTCAGCACCACAATCAAACCGACC
>JAYVDN010000521.1:0-3204 GCA_043749385.1 Polaromonas sp. | reverse complement strand
GTTGCCGTGCTGTACGTGGCCCTCTTCGTGCTGCTGCAAGGCGGCGTAGTAGTCTGCCCAGCGCTGGCGCAAGCTAGGCGGGGCAGCGGCTTCGTCAGTCCATTTGGGCATCAAAATTTCACCTTTGACGGTCAGGCGTACCGAGTCAAAGCGGCACATACTGCCCGACGGCACGGTGGTGTACTGGTAGGAGATATCCCAATTGGCCAGGCCATGGAAGCCTTTGGGGCCATTAGCACTTAAAGAGCGCACCAGGCTGGCATAGTCACGGCCGGTTACGGGGTAACGGTTCCAGATAATTTTGGTATCGAGTACTCCACTTTTGGAAGGTGTATTTTTTAATGTCATAGGGGTAGATGGTAAGCCCTGTGCACACGGTACATCCGTAAATATCTTGCGACCATTCTCGGTACATTGGAATACTTGCGCCTGGGCAGCAGGGGGTGTGACGGCGCACAGTGCGGCGACCCAACCAGCGCAGACTTGCCAAAACAGTTTAGAAGCATTACGACCGGGCTGTAAACGAGACGCAGTCGCTGCAAAAAAGGGGCGTGAGGGCGACATGGTGCATGGGCTTATTTCATTCGAGAACGAACGTAAATCAACACCACGCCCAGCGCTACCGCCAAGATACCTAGCAACATCAGCGTGTCTGCGGTAGCCCAGCCTGGTGCTGCGTTGGATTTGCCGATCTGGCCCAGGGTGTAGCCGGTAATCAATGTCAACAGGCCCACGTAGATCAGCAGCCATACCGCGTTTTGCACCCGTTTTTGCAATGGGGTGGTGGGTAACTTGACTTCTTTGATCAACGGCATGGCATGGAATTCCTTGCCCTGATTGTGAACCAGTTTGCAGCATGGTCAGCTCGGGCGTTAGAACGCATCTTCTGGCGTCAGAGCGCAGGTCATGTCGCGGGTACTTACCACCGCTAGCCATGCATCAATTTTGGGTAACTCGTAGTGGTAGAAATACTGGTTTGCAGACGTTAGGCCTGTGCGAGAGGCTACAGTGTGTGTAGCATTTTTTCGTTCACTTGCCAAAGACACATCCAGCCACATCCATGCCAGCACGGTATGCCCGAAAGCCTGCATATAGGGCACGGCATTGGGCAGCGCCTCTAGCGGATTGCCTGTAGACCACGCAGCCTGGGTGGCGCGGGCGACCTTTTTCAAGGCTTCGGCCAACGCTGTGGCGTGCGCGGCCAACGCGGGTACCTGCGCAGCCCGCGCCACCGTGGCGTTGACGCGCGCTGCCAAGAGCTGCAAGCCCTTACCACCCTCCATCAGCACCTTGCGGCCCAGCAAATCCATGGCCTGAATGCCGTGCGTGCCTTCGTGGATCATGTTCAGGCGCTGGTCGCGCCAATACTGCTCTACCGGGAAGTCACGGGTATAGCCATAGCCGCCGTGGATCTGGATCGCCAGGCTATTGGCCTCCAGACAGTTTTCACTCGGCCAGCTTTTGGCAATCGGCGTGAGCACTTCCAGCAGCAAGCGGGCCTCGTCAGCGGCTTCGGGCGTGCCCGTGTGCTGCTCATCGACCAGCATGGCACAGTAAAGTTGGAGGGCCAGCGCGCCTTCGCAGATGGATTTTTGCGCCAGCAGCATGCGTTTGATGTCGGCATGCTCTATGAGCCTGACCTGAGGCGCTGTAGCGTCCTTGCCGCCCGCGCCCATAGGCCGGCCTTGCGGGCGGTTTTTGGCGTAGTCTAGCGATGCGTAGTAGCCCGCCAGCCCCAGCATGGTGGCCGCCATACCAATGCCTATGCGCGCCTCGTTCATCATATGGAACATGCATTTAAGGCCTTCGCCCGGCTTACCTACCAAGTAGCCCACAGCACCCGCGCCTTTGCCATACGGCCCCTCATTGCCAACGGGAAACTTGCCTTCGCCAAAATTCAGCAATGTATTCGTAGTACCGCGCCAGCCCAGCTTGTGGTTCAGGCCTGCCAAGGCTACGTCGTTGCGCATACCGGTGAGCTCGCCTTCTGCATTAACCAGCTTCTTCGGAACGATAAACAAGGATATGCCGCGCACCCCTGCCACCAGCTTGCCGCTGTCATCTGGTATCTTGGCCAACACCAGGTGCACGATGTTCTCGGTCAGCTCATGCTCGCCGCTGGATATCCACATCTTATTGCCGCGCAGCCGGAAGCGTGGGCCTAGCGGGTCGCTTGCAAAGTCAGCGCCATCCGGCAAGGCTTTGGTAGCTACATCGCTCAACGACGAACCTGCTTGCGGCTCGCTCAAGCACATCGTGCCCGCCCAGCGTCCGCTGAATTCATTGGCCGCAAACACCTCTTTTTGCATTGGTGTACCGGTCGCCATGATGCAGTTGGCATTGCCCGAGGTCAGCAAGTTAGAGCCAATCGAGATCGATGCCACTGCAAAAAACGAGTTCGCTGCCGCGCCCACGGTGAACGGCAATTGCATACCGCCCAAGTCATAGTCCTGCGCCGCAGCCAACATGCCCGACTCCACATACGCCTTGTGCGCATCGTGGGTAGCCTGCGGCAAGACCACCTTTTCGCCATCAAAGTGCGGCTCTTGCGTGTCTACCAAGCGGTTAAACGGTGCATACTTTTCGCGTGCAATGCGCTCGCAGGTGTCCAGCACTGCGTCAAAGGTTTCACGGGAATGGTCGGTGAAACGTGTGCGCTGGTTCAGTGACTCGGCGGCTAGCCAGTTATAAAGCAAAAAGTCCAAAGTGTTTCTTAACGACATAGCTTTTGTAATCTCAATCTATGGATTTAGCTGGAAGTTTGGAGTCGGCGATCTTGCTTTGCACTGCACAAAAGTAGTCTGACAAGGTATCAAAGCGCGGTTTACCACCTGCACGCAAATAAGACAGTGCATCCTCGGACTGTCTTAATGCATCCAAGGTCTCGGCATTGGGCCACTTCAATTCAGGCTGCAAAGTGTCTTGCACAACAGGCATCTGAAATTCAGAGCTGGGGAGATGACTCATGGGCCCATCCGATAGTTTCTATAGGCTGCCCCAGCAACATTGCGACCTTGCTCCCACCTTGTTTTGCCAATTGAGGGTTATTGCGCCACATCTCCACCATGAATTCCCGCGTGTCATCGCAACGATTTAGCACAGCCAGCAGCACTTGTTGCGTAATAACTTTAGGTAATACGACTGAGCTTTGGTAGTTAGACATTAGGATCCTCGCCACGTTTGATTTTTTCCAAAGCAATAATG
>JAYVDN010000520.1:0-13313 GCA_043749385.1 Polaromonas sp. | reverse complement strand
GGGACAGGCGTGAGCCTATTGCCAAGGATGACACTGATCGGGCGATGTTTTTAGAGGTGCTGGGCCAAGCCTTGCAGCGCTTTGATGCGCAGGCTTGGGGCTACTGCCTGATGGGTAACCACTACCACCTGGTGCTGCACACGCGGGAGGCTAATTTGTCGCGACTGATGCGGCAGATTAACGGGGTGTATACGCAAAGCTTTAACCGCCGCCATGGGCTTACGGGGCATTTATTTCAGGGGCGTTTCAAAGCCATTTTGGTGGACAGCGACAGCTATTTACTGGAGGTGTGCCGCTATGTAGACCTTAACCCCGTGCGCGCCCAGATGGTCAAGCGGCCTGACGCGTATGCATGGAGCAGCTACCGCGCACTTGCGGGTATGGCCCCATGCGCCCCCTGGCTGGACACCCAGCCGCTGTATGCTCAGCTAGCACCCGGCAAAAGCGCGGCCAAGGCAGCGGTGCAGTATGCCGAGTTTGTGGCCCAAGGCAGCGGCGTAGCGCTGTGGGATACGGCGCTACAGCAGCAGATTTATTTGGGTGACGACGCGTTTATCGCGCGCATGCAAAGCCATGCGGGGATTGACAACGCGTCGCCCCATGCGCCTAAGCGCGCGGCGCAGGTAAGCCGTATTCACGCCAGCGCGCCCGCCAAAGACAGCGACCTGCAGAACTATGCGAAACTCAAAGCGCAAAGCAAAGAAGAGCGCAACCAGCATATTGCTAACGCGTTTTACCAGGGTGGGCACACGCAAACAGCCATTGCCATCGCGTTTGCAGTGTCTACCTCTACCGTCAGCCGCATAGTGGCTGACTACGAAAGATAATTTTGGGAAATGGGAGACCTGACCCTATGCGGAAACACGTCCTAGTCATAGGCGCAGGCTGGGCAGGCTTAGCCGCCGCAGTAGAAGCCACCCGCCTGGGCCACCATGCTACAGTTTTAGAAGCTGCCCGCGCAATAGGTGGACGCGCTAGAGCTTTGAGCGTCACATTGCCCGACGGTACCCAGACCACGCTGGACAACGGCCAGCACATCCTCATCGGTGCCTACAGCCAAACCCTGCAGCTCATGCGTGAAGTAGGCGTCGACACGGGCACTGCCCTGCTGCGCATGCCGCTCACCCTGCGCTACCCCGACGGCAGCGGCCTGACCCTACCCGACTGGAGCAAGCCCTGGTTTGCGGGGCTGGACGTGGCAGCAGGCATCTTCCAAGCCAAAGGCTGGAGCCTGGGCGACAAGCTGGCTTTGCTGCGCACGGCCGATGCCTGGCGGCGCGCAGGCTTTGCCTGCCCGGCGCACTACAGCGTGGCGCAGGTGTGCAGCGGCATCACCCAGCGCGTAATGGCCGACATGATCGACCCCTTGGTCGTCTCCGCGCTCAACACCCCCACCGAGCGCGCCAGTGCCAGCGTGTTTTTGACCGTGATGCGGGATGCGTTGTTTGCGCCCTCTTCTGCGTCGTCTTATACCCAAGGCGCAGCCCCCATTGCAGGCAGCAACATGCTGCTGCCGCGCACCGATTTGGGCGCGCTGTTCCCCACTGCAGCGGTGCAATGGCTGGAGAAAAACGGCGCGCATGTGCTGCTAGGCCAGCGCGTAAGCGACTTACCCTTACTATTAAATAATGAGCTGCTCCCGCGATATTCTAAAGGGCTAGAGGCTGATTTAACTACTAAATACGATGCTGTGATCATCGCTACACCTGCCTGGGAGGCCGCGCGCTTGGTGCGCTCTTTGGTACCCGCCAGTACACAGGCGCCTGACCCTGCGCATGCCCAGGTCAATGCGCCGCTCGCGGCACAAACCGCATGGGCCAGCTGCGCCGAGGCCTTGCAACACGAGGCCATCACCACCGTCTACGCCCACAGCGCCACCGCCCGGCTGCCCCAAGCCGTGATGGCCCTGCGCAGCCACAGTGACAGCAGCAGCAGCAACAGCTCCGTGCAACAGCCCGCACAGTTTGTGTTTGACCGGGGCGCGCTCAGCGGCCAAGCCGGCGTGTTGGCCTTTGTGGTCAGCGCCAGCAAAGGCGACGCAGCCACACTAGAGCAGCAAGTCATCGCCCAAGGCCGCGCGCAACTAGGCTTAGCCGATTTGCAGCCCCTCAAAACCATCGTAGAAAAGCGCGCCACCTTCGCCTGCACCCCAGGCCTGAAGCGCCCCACCATGCGCATCGCCACGGGAGTACTGGCCTGCGGCGACTATGTAGAGGGGCCCTACCCCGCAACGCTAGAAGGCGCAGTGCGCAGCGGCCTGGCCGCGGCCCAAGCGCTAGGGCAGTAGCCATTGCGCATGCTTGCCTAGCCCCACAACGACAAAGAGCAGCTATTTATTCAATAGCTGCTCCCGCGATATTCTATTGGGCTACAGCCCAATTCGTATCAAAATAAAGGTTACTTCTTGCCCTTGGGCGAAGCTTTTTTGGCTTCAGGTTTGCTGGCGCCCGGCTTGGGCATGTCACCGATCACGTCTTTGACTGGGCAGACTTTGAAAACAGGGCACTTTTGGCAGCCAACGACGACGGCGATAGGGCATAGGGTCATGGTGAATCCTCTTTAGTTATGGTGCCTCAGTATGCGCTCTTGCACAGCGAATTACCAGCGCAGTCGCTGGGCTGGGCACTCTAAAAAGCGGATACATCGCAGCCCCATTTAAAGCTTCAGCTCCCAAGTTTCCCCCACCAAAGACTGCCCAAAACCCTCGTACGGCTCACTGCGAATGCATTGGAAGCCACGTTTGGCGTAGATACTGCGGGCAGCATCCAGGCAACTGTTCGTCCACAGCTGCATTTTTTTGTAGCCCTTGCTGCGGGCAAAGGCAATGCATTCGTCTGTCAGCCTGGCTCCCAAGCCCAGGCCGCGTGCCTGGGGCAGCAAGATCAGCATGCGCAGTTGGGCGATGGTTTTGGACTTGCGCACTACGAAGGCCGAGCCTACACGCTGGCCGCCCAGCTCGACCATCCAGCAGCGCTCCCATTCTGGCTGGTGCTTGCGCAGGTACTGGGCCACGATCTCAGCCAGCAGCGCCTCAAAGTCGCTGTTCCAGCCATACTCCTTTGCATACACTTCAGCATGGGCTTGCACCACCCAGCCCATGTCGCCGGGCTGGGGCGTGCGCAGATGGATGACAGGCTGCATCCGCTCACCCCAGCTTTAATCTACTGGCCATATGGGCACCCGCCCCCACACACGCGCCCACCACCCAAAACAACCCCGCCACCCCCACCACTGCACCCGCCACGCCAAACAGCATGGGCATCAGCACGCTGGAGCCGTTGATGGCCATCAGGCGCAGGCCCAGCGCCTCGCCGTGGCGGTCTTCGGGGGTGATTTGGTGCAAGGTGCTCATGATCATCGGCTGCACACAGCCCAGCGTGAAGCCCAGGAATACGGAGACCACGCCCATGGACAACGCGGTGGGCATCAGCGGGTACACCGCAAACAAAAGCGCTGTCATCACCATGGCCACGGTCACCACCGCCCATTCGCGCAGGCTGTGCGCCAGCAGGGGTAGCAGCACCCGCACGGCCGCAGCGGCGATGGCGAAGGCGCCAAGAATAGTGCCGATCACACTGGCGCTGTAGCCGCGTTCGTGGCCCAGGATGGGCACGACGAAGGTGTGCACGTCCCAGCAGGACGAGAGTAGCCAGTTGACTAACAGCAGGCGGCGAAATATCGGCTCGCGCAGCAAATCCCAGGCCCTCTTGGGCGCTTCGTTTTTGACCTCGACCGGGGGGAGTTCTTTTGTGGTGCGAATCCAAAACCAGGCCGCTAATGGCAGCAGCGCCATGAGGAAGAATGCGGCTCTGAAACCCGCATGGTCAATGAGCAGCCCGGCCGTGAATGGCCCTAAAAAGTTCGACACCGCAGGGCCGATGGCCAGCCAGCTGAACACCTGCTTGAGCTGCGTAGGGTTCTCCGCCGCGCGGCCCACATGGCGCTGCAAAGCTATCGATGCGATGCCGGTGGCACCGCCGGTGCACAGCGCGGCGATGCACAGCACCGCAAAGTGCGGCAGAGCAGTAGCCAGCAGCGCTCCCGAGCTGGCCAAGACAATGGCAAAGCCCACTGGCTTCTTCAGCCCGTTCGCATCCGCATAGCGCCCCGCAGGCAGCGCCAAAAATACTTGCATTAAGGCAAACAGCGCCAGCAGCACGCCCACGGCTGCTGCACTATGCCCCTCTTTCAGCGCCCACAGCGGCGCAGCCAAGCGCATGCCCGCCATAGCCGCGTGCAGGCACACGTGGCCCACGATCAGGCGCATGAGGGGGCGTGACAGGGATGTTTTCACCATATCAAGCGACTCACATCCGTTCAGCCTGAGCCTGTCGAAGGCTTCGCGAGCTGACGATTCCACCTGATTCAATATGTGCCAAGTCTTCCGTTCGGCCTGAGCTTGTCGAAGGCTTCGCGAACCCTTCGACAAGCTCAGGGTGAACGGAATAGTTTGGAAGGTTCAAGGTAAAGATCATCCTTCTTCCGGTTCTTTGTCCAGCGGCAGCAGCGCCTGTGTTTGCGGCTCGCTCAGGCCTTCCACCTGCTTCAAAGCGCGGTTCATCACATTGGTGCGGGTCTGCGCCTGGTCTAGGGTGGTGAGCACGGTTTGGGTTTGCGCGCGGATCTTGGTCAGCACGTCGCCAAATTTGCCAAACTCGGTTTTGACCGCGCCCAGCACCTGCCACACCTCGCTGCTGCGCTTTTCCAGCGCCAGGGTGCGAAAGCCCATTTGCAGGGAGTTGAGCATGGCCAGCAGCGTGGTGGGCCCGGCCAGCGTCACGCGGTAGTCGCGCTGCAGCGCGTCCATCAGGCCGGTGCGGCGCAGCACCTCGGCGTACAGACCTTCCGAGGGTAAAAACAAAATCGCAAAGTCGGTGGTGTGCGGCGGTTGCACATACTTCTCGGCGATGGACTTGGCTTCTTTACGAATTTGCATCTCCAACGCCTTGGCCGCCACCTCGACGCCCAGCACGTCGGCGCGCTCCTGCGCGTCCAGCAGGCGCTCGTAGTCTTCGTTGGGAAATTTCGCGTCTATTGGCAGCCACAGCGGCACGCCGTCATCGCTCTTGCCCGGCAGGCGCACGGCGTAGTCCACCACGTTTTTGCTGCCGGGAATGGTGGCAATCTGCGCTGCATATTGCTCGGGTGAAAATATCTGCTCCAGCAGCGCGCCCAGCTGCGCCTCGCCAAAAATACCGCGCGTTTTCACATTGGTCAGCAGGTGCTTCAGGTCGCCCACGCCCTGCGCCAGGGTCTGCATCTCGCCCAGGCCTTTGTGCACCTGCTCCAGCCGGTCAGCCACCTGTTTAAAGCTCTCGCCCAGGCGGGTTTGCAGGGTGGACTGCAGCTTCTCGTCCACCGTCTGGCGCATCTCGTCCAGCTTGGCGGCATTGGTCTTTTGCAGCTGCGCCAGTTGCACGTCCAGCGTGTCCCGCACCTCGCGCATGCGCAGCGCATTGCCGTCCGTGATCTGCTGCAACTGCTGCGTCAGATTGCCCTGAAAGCCCGCCAGGCTTTGCGTCAGATGCGTTTGAATGGCAGTCAACGACTGCGCCTGCTCGGTACGATCCCCCCGCGCCGACTCGGCAATCTCCCGCCGCAGCTCCCGCTCCAACCGCTCATTGGTGCTGGCCAGCGTGGTTTTGATGTCCGAATGGCGATTAGTTTGCTCCTCTTTCAGGATCTGCTCACGCATGTTTTTATTGGCCTTGAGCAGGAAATGACCCACAAGTAGCCACACCAGCAGCAGCGTGTTGAGAATGCCCAAGATAAGCGAGATCGAAATGTCCATGGCTAGAGTCTAACGCCGCGCAAAACAGCGCAAAAGCGGGGGCGCAAAATCGGGGTCAAGCAAAATGGGGTCAGATCAAATTTCAGGACACGCTCGTTCCGGCGACTCAGCAGCAATTACGAAAATTTGCTCTGACCCCACTTTGCGCCCACCCCGGAGACTACAAAACCAGGCTCGGAAAGTTGGCCAGCAAGCGGCCGGTGAAGACCTTGTGCTGCAAAAATCCTCCGCAATCACGCGACCACCCAAGTAGCGATCTTGAGACCCTGCCCGCGCCTTGCTACAGATTTTTTATCTCAAGGCCGTTCACCACCCGCTGGGCTAGTCGCATGGTGCGCTGCCAATAAAACCCGACCTCAACATGATTTCACCAGTTGATTGCGTCCATAGTCTATTTCGCTAGGACGTAAAATGCTCTTAAATATGCAGCAAGAACAGTCCTGCGAAATCCAAATGATCAACGCTAGTCTGATCGTGCAGCTCGCACCAAACCCTGCCAGCCTTCAAAATATTTTACCCAATGCAGGTAGTTTTCCGGTGCCTCGGCTATAGTTGCTTGTAATGACTGCGCTCCCGCATTTGGTCCAAGACGAGAGAACTACGGTGGGAGCGTTACCCCGCTTCATGGAATTTTTATAACTGGATAAAAGAAGATGTCTGACGCAGTAATTACGGCTGCCATCGCGGGAGTCGTCGGTTTGATGACGGGCGTCATTGGATCACTATTTGCACCGTGGGCACAGTGGGGAATAGAGAAGCGCCGTAAGAGAATCGAGCGCCGTACCACCTTGGTAGACGGTTGGCGCAAAGTACTGACCGCACAAACATTTGAGCGTAAAGTCGTGCTCAATGATCCCTCATACGGGGTGTTGCGTCCACTTTTGTCGGCGGACGCTCGTAAGAGCATTGAGCGTCCCGCTAATCACTTAATCGTAGTTATGGGAGAGGAAATAAATTCGCCAGATCGTAGCACCCTGATGCGGGAGGTTGCGAGAATCGAACGCGAGTGGGGCCTTCTGTGACACAAATCCAAAGACACATAAGCAACCAGGCGCATCGGCACTTTAATGTTTGCGGTCACACCGTCAATGCGATGCCTAGCCCATTGATCCAACGGTTGCCAATCAGGCCGCGCATTTTTTCCGCCGATAGTCCACAACCTTAGGAGTCCTAAACACCATGCAACCAGCACTGCAAGTTCTGCCTCTATGGGCACAGGTAGCCCTAGCAATCGTTCCAGCGCTTGGGGCTCTTTTCGCAGCTTTCGGCTTGCTGCTCAACGTACAGCAGTCCCGCAAAACAAATGCGCAGGCGCGGGCGGCCTTAGTAGCTGGATGCCTCAAAGGATTCGCCGAGGACGATGAGATCCAAAAGGCTTTCTACGCCATAGAGTATTCCGAGTTCAGATATGACGAAGGCTTTCACAAATCACTTCAGGAGAAGGAAATCGACAAACTACTAAGACACTTCGCAAACTTATCCCTCGCCTGGCAGGCCGGTCTTCTCTCGACGGTCGACGTTCAGCCAGTTCAATATTACGTATTGAGAGTGATGAGAGACCCGGAGATCAAAAAATACCTGTCGTTCATTGCTCGATGGTCTCAAGAAGTGGGACTCGGCGAACATCCATATGCAGTGCTCACAAAACTGTCTGAGAAGCTGGCCAGATGACACCGGCTCCACCACTGAAAAATTTGGCTTGACGGCCCATCTTTTGCATTCACCTACCGCTGAGAGAAACACCATGTCCAAACTCCGCGTAGAAAGTTTCACCCTCTCACTCGACGGTTTCGGCGCAGGCCCTGACCAAGACCTTGACAACCCACTCGGCGTGGGTGGCACATCGCTGCATGGCTGGGCCATCCCTACCCGCACGTTTCAGAAAAACCTGTTTGGCAACGATGGCGGAGCAACCGGTGTGGATGAGGACTTTGCCGCGCGGGGCTTTCAGAACATGGGGGCTTGGATTTTGGGCCGCAACATGTTTGGGCCGGTGCGCGGGCCTTGGCCGGATGAGAGCTGGCGGGGGTGGTGGGGCGAGAATCCGGTCTACCATGTGCCGGTGTTCGTGCTGACCCACCACGCACGCGCGCCGCTGGTGATGGAGGGGGGCACCACCTTCCACTTTGTGACGGATGGCATTGCCGCCGCTCTGGCACTGGCCCGTGAGGCGGTGCAGGGCAAGGATGTGCGGCTGGGTGGCGGCGTGAGCGTGATTCAACAGTGCCTGCGCCTGCGCCTGGTCGGCGAGATGCACATCGCTATTTCGCCGGTGCTATTGGGCGCGGGTGAAAGGCTGTTTGAAGGCGTCAACCTACCTGCCTTGGGCTACGCCTGTACCCAGCACGTAAGCACGCCACTTGCCACGCATGTGATGTTTACGCGGCAGTGAACAAGCTTAGGGATTAGCGATTTTGTTGAGCGCTTTGTCCATGGACAACAAAACCAAACCACGCGAAGCAGCGGTGGCCGCAATGATGGCATCGGGTAGCTTGATTTTGTGCTGACGACGCAGCGCGATGGTGTGCGACTCAATAGCTTCGTCGAGCAAGACAACGTGCATCGCTGCGAGCAAATTTTGTAGGGTTTGCTCTTCGGCGGGAGCCATACCTGCAAAGCCTAGTAGCTCCATGCGGGTGATTTGGCTGACCGCCATACTAGCTAGATCGCAGTTGGCAGCCTGAATAAGTGCAGTGCAATTGGCATCGCCACTGAGCAAACCAATGATGACGTTGGTGTCCAGTAAAAACCGAGGCTCCGCCATGGTTAGCGCCATTCGCTGCGCATCTGTTGCTGAATGGCCAGTGGATCGCCTGCAAAAGCGGGGGAATTTTTAAGCGCGCCTGCGAAGACCAGCCAATCAGGTTTACCGCTTTTAAAATCGGCAGGCTGTGTGGGTTGCGTACCCAACGCATTGTCTGCAACTGGCGACACAATAGTGATCAATACCTTTTGCCGCTGTTGGTACACGGGTTTAGCCAAATCGGTAAACAACACCTGACCGCTGGTTTCTAGCGTGGCTTCATAAGTTTGTAGCATGGTGATCCTTTCGCGATTTAGGTTGACCGGGTAGTGCTTAGCGTAGTCTAGCGTAAAACCATACTCGATGGTTCGCCGCTGCTCAGGCGGCTTAGCTCCCACCACCGGCTGGAAGCGGCCTTCCGTTGCAAGTGTTTCGCTAGAATTAGCCCTTCATGCAAGCCGCGTGCGCAACGGTGGCAACGGTGGCAACGACTATGCGTGGCTCATTTCAACGAGGACTAACATGACGAACTCAGCGAAGAACACGATTTGCCTGTGGTACGACGGCGATGCCGAGGACGCGGCGCGGTTTTATGCCAAGACCTTTCCCAACTCGTCCGTGGGCGCGGTACACCGCGCGCCGGGGGACTATCCGGCGGGGAAGAAGGGCGACGTGCTGACGGTCGAATTTACCGTGATGGGTGTGGCGTGCCTGGGGCTGAACAGAGGGCCTGCGGTCAAGCACAACTGGGCCTTCTCGTTTCAGGTGGCCACCGCGGACCAAATGGAGACGGATCACTACTGGAACGCGATTGTCGGCAACGGTGGCCACGAGAGCGATTGCGGCTGGTGCCAAGACAAATGGGGATTGTCTTGGCAGATCACGCCGACGGCCTTGTCGAAAGCGGTTACCAGCCCCGATGCTGCCGTCGCCCAGCGCGCGTTCAACGCGATGATGCAGATGAAAAAGATCGACATCGCCACGATTGAAGCGGCGGTGCGCGGTTGAGCGGGTGGGCAGCGGCGGTAAAATGGAGCATCCCATTTCAGGAGATGCCATGTCAGATATTGTTCTTGATCTTGCCGGGCTGTGCACCACTTCTTTTTGACCATCACGTTGACCGAGCAGGCGGGCAAAACACTGGTGGGTTGGCGGCAGGTGTTTGACACGGCGCAAGAGAAGGAGGCGGTAGCCAAGTTTGTCGGTGACGTGAATGAGCAAAACCTCAGTCGCTGGGCAAATGAAGTGCACACCGTACGGTAAGCTGGTAAAACCGTGCGGATGCCTTTGCCCGCATTGAGGCAGGCCTGGCAAGCGCAGATTGGGCTGTGGGGCCAAGCTACTCCATCGTTGCCCCGTATCTACTGGCGTTGATCGAAGCCCTATAGCGTCTTGGATACGCTACATATTCAGTAGCTGCTCCCGCGATATTCTATTGGCCTACAGCCCGATTGACACCTTAAAATAGGGCCCAAAGTGGCAGATTTTCGTGGCGGCAAAGGCTTTGGCAGCGTGAAAATGGGCTTTTCGCTGCCAGTTCCCCTGTTTTTTAGTCATTTTTCAAGTATCAATCGGGCTGTAGCCCTTTAGAATATCGCGGGAGCAGCTATGAAATACGGAGTAGCTTTTTATCCATGAATGGGCTTGCCGCTCTGCGCCATGCTGCCCGAGGTGGGATGGCCGCAGTATGCGCTCAGTGCGCCTACAACGACCAGGCTTTGTAAACCGTCCAAGCACCAATCAGCAAAAACCCCGCGCCCGCCACCAGCTGCAAGGTACGTGGCGACACCAAGGTGCCTAGCCAACTGCCCGCCACCACGCCGATACCCGCGCTCAGCGTGAGCGCGGCGCTGGCAGCAAAAAACACAGTCCATTTGCTCACGGCGGCATTGCTGTCGGAGGCAAACAGCATGGTGGCCAGCTGGGTTTTGTCGCCCAGCTCGGCCAAGAAAACCGCCGTGAAAATAGTGAAGAAGGTTTGCAGTGCGGTGGTGGTCATGGCGGGGGCTTTCTCAGGTGATTTCCGTTAAATTTACTTCGGCACCACCTGCGGGTTCAGCGGTGTCTTGGCCGTGCCTTGCAGCAAGTAGCCCATCAAATTGTCCGCCGCCAGATTACTCATCGCCAAGCGCGTAGGCCTGCTTGCGCTGCCAATGTGCGGGGTGAGCACGACATTTTTCAGAGCAATCAGCTTGGGGTTGACCTTGGGCTCACCTTCAAACACGTCTAGCCCAGCACCGGCAATCTTGCCTGCTGCCAGGGCTGCGGCCAGCGCGTCTTCGTCGATCAGGCCGCCACGGCCGATGTTGATGATATTGGCCGTGGGCTTCATGCGGGCAATCTCGGCGGCACCTACCGTGTGGTGGGCCTCAGCGCTATAGGGCAGCACCAACACGATGTGGTCGGCCTGGGCAAACAGATCTTCTTTGCTCACGTAGCGGCCGTTGACGCTGGCCTCGCTGGCAGCGTCCAAGCGCGAGCGGTTGTGGTAAATCACGTTCATGCCAAAACCGTGCGCGCCGCGCTTGGCGATGGCCTGGCCGATGCGACCCATACCTAAAATGCCCAGGGTGGAGCCGTGGATGTCGCTGCCCATGAACATGTCGTAGCTCCATTTGGTCCACTGCCCTGCGCGCAAGTAGGCCTCGCTCTCGCTCACGCGGCGGGCGGTGGCCATCAAGAGCGTAAAGCCCAGGTCGGCGGTGGTCTCGGTTAGCACATCGGGCGCGTTGGTGCCCAGTACGCCTGCGGCGGTCATGGCGCTCAAATCGAAGTTGTTGAAGCCCACGGCCATGTTGGCGCAGATTTTGAGCTCTGGGCAGGCAGCCAGCAGCTCGGCGTCGATACGCTCGCCGCCGGTGGTGAACATGCCTACCTTGCCTTGCAGCTTGGCGATCATCTCGGCTTTGGTCCACAGCACGTCGGCTTGGTTACTCTCGACCTCAAAGTGTTCAGACAAACGGGCGACGACCTCGGGGAAGTTGGCGCGGGCGATGAGAATGGCAGGTTTTTTCATAGTAAATGGCTTGTAGCCCAATAAAATATCGCGGGAGCAGCTACTGATTAAATAGCAAATAAGGAATTGAAAGTTCTAACGAAACCAGATAAAAGTCATGATGATAAACAAGGGAACCAGCACACCCATAGACCAAGCCATATAGCCAAAGAAGCTGGGCATTTTTAAACCACGGTCTTCGGCGATGGCTTTGACCATCAGGTTAGGCGCGTTGCCAATGTAGGTGTTCGCGCCCATAAAAACCGCACCAGCCGATATCGCGGCCAATGTGGGGGCCAGCGTGGTCATCAACACTTTGGCATCGCCCCCAGCGGTATTGAAGAACACCAGATAGGTGGGCGCATTGTCCAAGAAGGAACTTAAAATCCCCGTTGCCCAAAAGTAAGCTGCGGGATCGGGGGTGCCATCCGGGCGCGTTACCGCGGCGATGACAGCAGCAAAGGGGCCATCCAACCCTGCCTTGAGCATGGCAATGACCGGAATAATGGTGAGAAAAATGCCTGCGAAAAGCTTGGCGACTTCCAGCATGGGCCCCCATGAAAACTGGTTGTCGGCATGCACCGCCTGTGCGGTGAATTTGAACGACAGCATGGCAATCAACACCAAGCCCGCATCGCGCACCATACCGGGCAAGCCCACCTCGGTGCCCAACACGTTAAATGCAATGCCCGACTTCCAAAAGCCGCTCATCAACACCAAGCCCGCGATGGCGGCAAGCAGGCCAAAATTGGCTGCGCCGTCGAAACCCATGCGCTGCGTATCGGGGGTGGGGTCAACAGGTGATACCTCTTCCCGGCGATGGTAAAACCACCAGTCCAGCGCATAAAAAATAGCCAGCAGCGAACCCACCAGGAACAGTGTTTCCGGGAAGATCTGCTTTACCGTCCAGAAAAAGTCTACGCCCTTTAGAAAGCCCAAAAACAATGGCGGGTCGCCCAGTGGCGTGAGCGAGCCACCTGCGTTCGACACAATGAAGATAAAAAACACCACTACATGCGCTCTGTGCTGCCGGTTGTCGTTAGCGCGAATGAGCGGGCGAATCAGCAGCATGGAGGCACCTGTGGTACCCATAAAGCTGGCCAACACGCCACCAATGGCCAAGATAGCCGTATTGAGCCCTGGCGCGCCATGCAAATTACCGCGAATATAGATTCCCCCAGACACCGTGTACAGCGCAGTGAGCAAGACGATAAACGGGATGTATTCGGCCAGTAGCGCATGCAGCACGCCAGAGGCTGCCAAACCTGGGCCAAACATGGCTGCAAACGGCAGCAAAAAAGCCAAAGTCCATGCCGCAGTGACTTTGCCAAAATGGTGGTGCCAAAAGCTGGGCGCAAGCAAGGGCATGAGGGCAATCGACAGCAACAGCCCGGCAAAAGGGATGCCCCATGCCGCTGCTAACTGGCTGCCGCTCACCTCAGCGGCCAGAGCCCATTGCGGGGCGCACCCCAGCAAGGCTACGCATATAGCTTTACCTACACCACGCATCAGTCCACTCCCTTGTTGTGCACGGCTGTCACGCAGACTGTTCAATCTCAAACACCTGGCGCAAATAGGCCAGATACTTTTCGTCTTCGCACATGTTTTTAGATGGCGTGTCACTCAGTTTGGCCACTGGCTGGCCGTTGCATTGCACCATCTTGATCACGATCTGCAAGGGCTCGTAGCCCAGGTCATTGGTCAAATTGGTGCCAATGCCAAACGCCAACTGGCAACGGCCCCTGAACTGCCGGTACAGCTCAATGGTGCTCGGCACCGTCAGG
>JAYVDN010000519.1:0-2474 GCA_043749385.1 Polaromonas sp. | reverse complement strand
GGGAGGGATATCACGCAAAAATCGCAAAAGTAAAAACAAAAAAACGCAAAAAAATCAGAAAATATTTTTCTTTTTTTTGGCGTTTTTTGCGTGTCTTTTTTAGCGTTTTTTGCTATACATAATGAAAGTGCCTAAAGCACCTTAGCCGTATTCTTCAGCTTGTCCACCAGCGTTGCCACATCCGGCACCATGATGCCCGCGCTGCGCTTGGCAGGCTCCATCACTTTGAGGGTTTTGATGCGCGGTTTCACGTCCACACCCAAGTCTTCGGGCTTGAACACATCGAGCTGCTTCTTCTTGGCCTTCATGATGTTCGGCAAGGTCACGTAGCGCGGCTCGTTCAGGCGCAAGTCGGTGGTGATGATGGCAGGCAGGCTGATAGACAAGGTCTCCAGGCCACCGTCTACTTCACGCGTCACCTGGGCTTTGCCGTCCACAACTTCCACTTTGGATGCAAACGTAGCCTGCGGCAAGTCTGCCAGCGCGGCCAGCATCTGGCCAGTTTGATTGCAGTCGTCGTCAATGGCTTGCTTGCCTAAAATCACCAGGCCGGGCTGCTCTTTGTCGATCAACGCTTTGAGCAGTTTGGCTACCGCCAGAGGCTGCAGCTCTTCGGTGGTTTCTACCAAAATGCCACGGTCCGCGCCAATCGCCATGGCCGTGCGCAGGGTCTCCTGGCACTGGGCCACGCCGCAAGACACCGCGATGATCTCGGTGACGATGCCTTTTTCTTTCAGGCGCGTGGCTTCTTCCACGGCGATCTCGTCAAACGGGTTCATGCTCATTTTGACGTTGGCGATGTCCACCCCGGTATTGTCCGATTTGACCCGAACTTTCACGTTGTAATCCACCACGCGTTTGACAGCTACCAAAACCTTCATATCACTAGCTCCACAAGTTAATTGAATTGACGTTTACGTCAACTGCGGACATTGTATGCGCCCTGCTTTGAGATTGACGCAGCGCAGCAAATCGAATTGCATAAACTAAAAAAGCACGATCGTTCTATTTTATCGATTATAAAGTGAGATTGCAAAAAAAATAGGTCTTTCACCTCAAAAGAGTAAGGCCAACGACAATTCACCAACCGCTTGGTCGGGTATTTGGGGTAAACCTGTACGTTGTGCTGCGAACTGTGCCGTTAAAGTCAAGCCACACCCGCATTTTGCGCCACGGTATTTCAGTCAAGGAACCAGCATGCAAGCCCCTCGTCATCCCCTTTCATTTCTGTCAATGTCAATTTTGGCTTTTGCCGCCGCAAGCGCAGCCAGCGCGCAAACCGTGCTCACCGTGTCTAGTTGGGTGCCGCCTACCCACAGCCTGAGCACGGCGCAAAAAGACTGGTGCGATTTGCTGGAGAAGAACACCAGCGGCAAGATGAAATGCAATATATTGCCGCGCGCTGTTTCCGCCCCGCCCGGCACTTTTGACGCAGTCAAAAACGGCTTGGCCGACGTATCCTTCTCGGTGCAGGGCTACACCCCTGGCCGCTATGTGTACACCCAAATGGCTGAGCTGCCTTTCTTGGGCAACAGTTCCGAATCTATCTCGGTGGCCTACAACCGCGTGGCCGCAAAGCACGCTGAGTTTGCAGGGGAGCATGCCGGCTTGAAGGTGATGAGCTTTTTCACCCACGGCCCGGGCATCGTGTTCAACACCAAACGCGCCATCACCAAAATTGAAGACTTGAACGGCCTGAAGTTTCGCATTGGCGGCGGTATGGTCAACGAGATCAGCAAGACCTTGGGAATGAATGTCACCCTCAAGCCCGCACCCGACTCGTACGAGCTGCTCTCAGGCGGTGTGATGGACGGCACCCTCTTCCCGGCCGAGTCTACCGAGTCCTTCAAGATCGACAAAATCATCAAGCACGCCACCACCCTGCCTGGCGGCCTGTACAACACCAGCTTTGCCTTTGTCATGAGCCAAAGCAAGTACGACAAACTCAGCGCTGAAGAAAAGAAGGCGGTCGATGCCATCAGCGGCGAAACCGTGGCCCGCATGTTTGGCCGCAGCTGGGACAAAGCCGACCGCCGCGCCACCGGCTTGATGCAAGCCAACGGCGTGGTCATCACCAAGGCCGATGCCAAATTTGTATCCGATATCAAATCCAAAACCTCGGGCTTAGAGGCCAAATGGGTTGCCGACTCTGAGGCCAAAGGTCTGAAGGGCGCAGCCGCTGTGTTGGCCGAGTTCCGCGCCGAGATTGCCAAGGCAGAGAAATAAATTCACTCTTTTTGGCTTAAGCAACGCGGTGCCCATACCGTATGGGTGCCGCGTTTTTTTATGCTCTTCTTGCCTGCGTAGCGGGTAATTGTCCACAGAGCGTCCTTGCCGCTCACGGTAGCTAAACTACACCCATGCGTAAAACCCTAGAAATTTTCTGTAGCCTGCTGTGTGCCAGCGCCTTGTTTGCCATCATGGCGCTGACATTTTTTGACGTGCTGGGCCGCAAGCTGGTGTCCCAGTCCATC